>JBCDIO010000008.1:0-15974 GCA_038748815.1 Bacteroidota bacterium | reverse complement strand
TAAAAATTCGTCTTCCCAATTCTCGCCTTCCCAATTCTCGCCTTCCCAATTCTCGCCTTCCCAATTCTCGCCTTCCCAATTCTCGCCTTCCGACTTAGGGTGGAGGCTAGCACTTTGTATTTTTATTGAGAACCTGTATTTATACTTAAAAAACACATAATCAGATCATTAGCTCGAACGAAATAAACCTTTTGTTTTACTTCAAGGATTGATGAAATTGGAAAAAAGCGTCCCACACGGCTTCCGGTGCCTCCGTTTGTGGGTAATGGCCAATCCCGTCTAGCAGTTGATAATACGCATCGGGACGACAAGCGTGAAAAGCCTCTGCTAAGTGGCGCCCAGAGATCGGGTCTTCTGGTCCATTAATCATAGCTAAAGGCACCTTGGTTTGTGCTAGGGCCCCTACCCAGCGGCTACGTTGGTCACTCCGTTCTCGTAGATAACCAAGTAATTTGGGGATTACCCGCTTTCCTTCTTGCTCCATGATTAGAGACCAGAACTCGTCAATTTCCTGTTTGGTAGGAGGGGTATTCGGGCCAAAAATCGCTTTGAAATTGCGTTCCAAAGACCCCTTCGAAATGAACGCATGCAGATAGGGTCCAACCGGACTAGCCAAGACCTTCTGAATAAGTCGGGGACGATGTGATTCGGGAAATAAGCCTCCGTTTAAAAAGCAGCAGGACTGAACACTAAACCCTAACGTAACTGCCTCCTTCGGTAGGGCTCTAGCTAGTAACTCCTGTCCCACAGAGTTTCCGTAGTCGTGGCACAACAGATGCGCTTGCTGAATTTCTAAATGCTCAGCCAGGGCTTCTATCAATGAGGCTTGATCCACCATACTGTACGAATAGGACTTGGGTTTATCCGAATAACCAAACCCCAAAAAATCTGGTGCATGCACTGTAAAATGCTGTGTAAGCTGTGGCCAGATCTTCCACCAATCCCAACTCGCAGTCGGAAATCCGTGTAAGATCAGTAGAGGAGGTCCTTGCCCTTCGGACCGATAAAAAATGCGATGTCCTTTGTAAGAAAAGGATTGACCAGCTTCTTTCCAGGCTTGCAGCGTCATAGAACAGGGTTTTTAGAAAGGTAAGCAATAAAATAGACCTTCTCTGTTTTCCCTGTTCGTCCAAAAAAAAGAATCTTGGCACAATTAATTCTCCGATGAGTGTTAACAGTACCAAGATCTCTACCCAATGCTGATTTTTCTTGCATCCGGGTTTTATGCTTCCCGAATTTCTTTTATGAGCTGTAAAGCCTTACCGCAGGTTTTTGAGATAGCCATAAAATCAAAATCACCGTTCCCATCTTTAATCATCAATTTTGATCCCATACCTACACAATGAGCACCGGCATCGAACCAAGATTTTAAGTTATCATAGTCGGGCGAAACACCTCCGGTAGGCATAATGCTGGTCCACGGTTGTGGGGCCTTGACGCCTTTGATGAATTTGGGAGAGTAGACACTCCCTGGAAATAACTTTACAATTTCGCAGCCTAGCTCTTCGGCCCGACCAATCTCCGTTAAAGATCCACAACCGGGACTGTAGAGCATCTTTCGGCGGTTACACACAATAGCCACATCCTCCCACATCGATGGAGAAACAATAAAGTTGGCACCTAACTGCATGTACAAGGAAGCGGTACCAGCGTCGGTAATGGAGCCCACCCCAAGGATCATATCTGGCATTTCCTGTGAACAATACTTATTGAGTTCACCAAAAACTTCGTGGGCATAATCTCCCCGGTTTGTAAATTCTAAAAGCCGGGCACCACCTGCATAACAAGCGGCCACTACCTTTTTACACACCGCTAGATCTGGGTGATAAAAAAGAGGGACCATGCCCTGCTCACCCATCTTTTGGGCAACTTGTATTCTAGTAAATCTTGCCATTTTTATCATTTTATCGGCTTACCCTTCCGCTGGCATCGCCGCTCATCAACTTTTTCACCTCATCGACGGTGACCAGGTTGGCATCCCCGTAAATGGTGTGCTTTAAGCAAGAAGCAGCTACTGCGAAATTGAGCGCATTTTGGTCATCATCCGGATAAGTCAACAACCCATAGATTAAACCACCCATGAAGCTATCGCCCCCTCCAACTCGATCCACTATGTGGGTTATATCATAAGAAGGAGCTTTGAACAAGGTTTCTCCATCGTATAAGACGCCAGACCAAGTATTATGCGAAGCACTGATCGAACCTCGTAAAGTGGTAATGACCTTTTTAGCCCGAGGGAACATTTCCATCAACTGCTTCAATACCGATAGATAAGACTCGGCATCTACCGAGTGCCCTTGCGTTACATCCACTCCTTCGGGATGCAAACCAAAGTGTTTCTCGGCATCTTCTTCATTTCCCAGAATAACGTCGCAACCGGCTACCAACTCGGGCATTACTTCCCCGGGTTCTTTCCCGTATTTCCATAATTTTTTGCGATAGTTTAAGTCCGTAGAAACGGTAACCCCCATCTTATTGGCCATTTGGATCGCCTCCAGGCAAGCATCCGCTGCTCCTTGTGAAATGGCTGGTGTGATTCCCGTCCAATGAAACCAATCGGCATCTTTAAAGACGGCTTCCCAATCTATCATGCCTTTTTCGATGGTAGAAATAGCCGAATGAGCCCGGTCATAGACGACCTTACTACCCCGGCTTACAGCACCTATTTCCAGGAAGTAGATACCCAATCGTTCTCCTCCTCGCAAAATATGCTGTGTGCCTACCCCACGCTTACGCATTTCCATGAGGGCGCAGTCGCCAATGTCGTTCTGGGGCAGGCGAGTGACGAAGTCAACGGGGATACCATAATTAGCAAGTGTCACTGCTACATTACTTTCTCCACCACCATAAATTACATCAAAGGAGCTGGCTTGAGAAAATCGTTTATAGCCCGGCGGCGTCAATCGGAGCATGATTTCTCCGAAGGTTACTACTTTTTTCACTGGTATGGTTTTGAATGAAATGGATTTTGTTTGTTATGAGCAGTTTCTTTTCTCCCTTGAGCTTCGTTAAATCCCTAAAGCCTGTCCGCCACCTACCTGAATCGTTTCGGCGGTCAAGAAGGCAGCATCCTTTCCAGCTAGGAAGGAAATAACCCCGGCTACATCTTCGGGCTGCCCCAAGCGTCCTAACATGATGTTATTAGCCCAGGAGGCAAAGACTTCTGGCTTGGTAGATTTAATTTGCTTATGAAAAGGGGTATCGATGGTTCCTGGAGAAACGGCATTGACCCGAATTCCATATTCGGCAAGGTCTTTGGCTAGCGCTCGAGTTATGGTATGTACCCCCGCTTTGGAGGTGCCATAAATACCCGCACCAGGACCACCGGCATTCCAGGCGGCGTTCGAGGTGTAATTAATAATAGTTGGGTGATCTCCTTTTTTTAGGAAAGGGATCGCCGCCCGGGAAGCAAAAAATACAGAGTCTAGGTTTAGCGCCATGACAAAGCGATAAAATTCAGTGGTCATATCCTCAAACCGAGATCTTCCCCCAAGCCCGCCGGCATTATTCACCAAGACATCAATTTTTCCGTACTTTTTTCCAATCTTGGTGATATTCTCTGTTACTTCTGCTTCTTTAGTAACATCGAATCCGTAGTATTCGGCCTGAATGCCTGCGGCTTGTAATTCCGCTACTCGTTCTGCTCCCTTTTCGTCTTCAATACCATTCAGTACAATAGTAAATCCATCTTTGCCAAGTCGTTTTGCTACCGCAAAACCAATACCACCGGTAGCACCGGTGATTATTGCGACTTTTTGGTTTTCCATGATTCTTATTTTTTATTTCTTTTCTTACGATTAAAATTCGATATCAATACAAGACCCAATTGGTCTGTACTTAGTACTTTGCTTTCAACGGTTCAATTTTAGGAATCAAGCCCCACACACTCGCAACGGCAATAAAAGCTAGCGTTGCACCAATGATAAAAGCGGGAGTGTAATTCCCTCCGGCAGTTAAGACGGGTACTAAAGACGTCAGTCCAACGGCCCCTAGCTTAGCCGCCATCCCAGCAAACCCGGATAGCGTACCGACCGTTTTCTTGCCAAAAAGATCACTAGGAAGCGTCTGCACATTTCCGATGGCCGTTTGGAAGCCAAATAACACCACGGCCATAATCAATACTGCATTGACCGGGCCTCCAGGATTCGCAAGTGCCAATAGGGAGGGTAACATGATCAAGCACCCCAGGGTAATCACGAGCTTTTGGGTCCGGTTGATTGTCCACCCCGCTTTGATCCGATCTTGGGCCAATAAACCACCGAACCAGGCTCCTAACATCGCCCCTACATAGGGTACCCAGCCGTAAAGACCAATGGACTTCACGTCCATTCCGTATACTTCGTTTAAATAGATGGGAATCCAAATAACGAACAACCACCAAATAGGATCAATCACTGCGGAGGCAATAATAACCCCCCAACTTTCCTTGTGCCGTAGCAACTCGGCGGTAGTGGGATTATATTCTTCCTCCATTCCTTCCTCCTGCTCTGTAGACTTCTGTCCAGATAAAATGTAGGATCGTTCCTCCTCTGTTATCCAAGGGTGGGTCGTTGGAGGGGATTTAACCAGGGTAATCCAAGGAATTAACCACAAGAGTCCCGCTAAACCCACCAAAACGAAGATCAATTTCCAGCTAAAGTATACCGTGAGAATAGCGATAAGCGGAATGGAGATGATCCCACCAATCGCGGCCCCTGAGTTGAATAAGCCCTGGGCAAAAGCCCGTTCTTTGGTGGGGAACCATTCCGCATTTCCTTTGGCTGCACCCGGCCAGTTACCAGCTTCCGCAATACCTAGAATACTGCGAAAAATACCAAAACTGAGTACCCCCTGCGCTAAAGCATGTAGGGCAGTAGCAATAGACCATACCCCAATGGATAAAGCAAAACCTAATCGGGTACCAATCCAGTCAAAAATCTTCCCAAAGATCGCTTGACCAAAAGCATAGGAAAAGATAAAAATGGTTGAAATCCACCCGTAAATTTCTTTGCGTTGATCATCTGATTTATCCGGGTAGAGATCATCAGCAATTTCGGGCCAAAGTACGCCTAGCGACTGCCGATCGATATAGTTAATGATCGTAGCTAAAGCAATCAAAGCAATCACCCACCACCGTAATCCTTTTATTTTCATTTTATTGGGTATTTGTGATCGCTAATAATCCAAAAAGTCATCCCGCTTTGGACTAAATACATCTATCAATTGACCTGCTTTAATGCAAGTGCAGCCGTGCATGACCATAGGAGGGATGTAGTAAGAATCACCAGCCTTAATGATCTTCACCTGATCCCCAATCGTCATCTCAAACTCTCCACTTTGCACATAGGTCACCTGCGAATGGTGATGATTGTGCATCGCTCCGATTCCCCCGGCCTTGAAATCGGCAATGACCAGCATAATCTTATCGTCGTATCCGTGAATTTGCCGACGCAGCAGGGGATCTACTTGTTCCCATTCCATTTCTTCGGCAAAGAAGAATTCCTTAGAGTGTTTTGCGGTACTCATATTTTATTTTTAGTTGAATGAACGCTCTACATGAAATGGCCCTTGCCACTCATATGAATCATCAGCTATCTGTACGCGATGACTCGCTTTGATATCTGCATTGGTATTGGCCAAAAACACCAGCCAGTGGGTTCCATCTTGGTGCTCGATTTCCACCACCGAATAATCCGAAGTACTATAAAGCACTTCGACTGATTCGACCCCCGGATAAGGGTTCCGAGGTATCTCAGAAACAGGATCGTATACGCCATGTGATTCAATGACTGAAGCAAAAATGGTCGACGCAGCCTCTCTACGTTGAATGAATACTGGATCGGGACGCAAATTGAAATGTGGATCATTAGCCCCCGTGCGAGCTAGTATGAGCTCATCCCCCGCTACCGAAGAGGTTGTCTGCGTGAAGAAATGGCCTCGAACCTCACTCCCTCCATCTTCTACGTGCCTAAACCAGGTAATCTGACTCCCTAAATCGTCAGCGGAACCTTTTGCCTCTACCCAGAGATGTTGATACCCGTGCCCCGAACCTAAGGTGGCTTGCCGGTTGTAGGTATCGTACGCAAAATTGGTAGAAAGCAAATGCCCGGAAAACCAGGTAGGAAGATCGTATTGCTGTACACTATCCGACTCTACTCGGTAAATATCCAGAAGAAGCGGATTTTGAAACAGATCATCTTTGAGTACGAGCAAGGTCCGATGCATTTTCGTACCGGGGTAAGCGTGTAATTCCTTCGCGCTCACAATTTGTATCTGGTCATTATTGGCATCGAAAAAGTACAAATCTGGATGATGCTCTTCCGCCGCTTTCACCTTAGCTCCATAGTGGGATTCTTCCCCAACGACCAAGGTATTATGAGCAATACTCTGTTTAGCGAAGCTTTGATTCTCGGGCAGATAGCGTCCTCCCCCTTTTTGATCAATATTTACCCAGCGAGCAGAGCCATAATCTTGCACTACCTCGCCTTGTTCATCGTAAAGTGAATACGATAACTTATCAAAGTGCCCATGCCCCATGCCATGCGCTGCGTACTTAGCTACCACACATAATTCTTCTCCCTGGGCATTGTCTGCCCGCAAAATACCGAGCCCCCCGTGTTTACCCTCGGCTCCGTCCCGGTACGCAATCGACCGGTGGGCAAAGGGACTGGACAGTCCCTTCGCGTGATCCAGGGCTACCCAAAAGCCGGCTTCATCCAGTGTTACTCGCCCTTGCTTCTCAGCAATGGAAAGCAACATGGGGTCTCTTCCAAAATCTAAGTAGGCTATATCAACGGCCGCTACCACCTCGCGCGACTTCCAGGACATTCCTTTTTGTGCATCATTGATGGGAAAGAATCGTCCTTGGGCATCCGTTTCATACAACAGCGCGTAAATGGATTTTTTGAGAATGCCGTCGCGATAATCGTATATCTTTAAATCGGGTCGGTGATTGGCCAGAGATCGCGCAAACAATAGAAAGGGGGTCATGGCATAACGGAGGTAGTAAGGCCCCTCGGTAAAATGTCCATCGGGTGAGAAAGAGAAATCTAACTGGGCCAGAAAGCCCGCTTGGTTTTGCCCTTCAACCTTTATAAATCCACCATCATTGTCCAACATGTTATTATCAAGGCCATCATTCTTAAGCCCATACAATGCCCGGTTGATCAATGCTTCATCATTCATCACCAAACCGATCATTCCAACGGCCGCATTTCCCCAAGTACTATGGTTATGAATCCGATTGAAAAATTTTGGGTTTTCTATCGAAATAAAATCCGCTAAGGGTCGAAAGAGATTCGTCTCGAGGTTTTCCCGTTCTTCTTCCGTCAGAAAGTTATAAATGCAATCGTACGCCTGACTGCAGTAAACCAACCAGTTGGCATCGTTCAAGCACTGCCAAAAAATCTTACCCGTAGCGTAGGACTTCATGGTTGGATGCAAGCCCAAGCCAGGATACATTTTGGCGTAGGCCAGGAAAACATCCCGGACGTAGATGGCATATTTTTCTTCCCCGGTAATCTGGTAGAGGTTACCCGCTTTTTGCAGAATGAAGAAATTCTTTTTATGGCGTTCGTGGGTGTACCCTCCAGCCATATCCTTGGGGATCGGGACAAATATGCCAGCTAAAATTTCCGCATCCACTTCTGCCCGCGTTTGTTGCAATACTTGCTCGAACAAAGGTGCTTGCTCCACTACCGTACGAATCGTAGTGACCCCTTTTTCGGTAAGTATCAAGTTGGGATGATTCTGTCCCAAGAGGCCGACACCGAACCCTTGAACTAGGAACCAAAAGCCTAATATGTTGATAATTGTCTTCAATTTAGCGTTGGTTATACGTCACGTTTTCTAAAACATACGGTTCCCCGTTATCTTCAATTTCTCCGGTATTCTCGAAGGCGCAATCCTTGATTTCTACGATCGGTTCGCCAACTACTAGATGTAGCTTTAGAGGTTCACAATTTGAAAATTGCGTATCCTGAACATGGGCTACCTGAACTCCATGCAGGGAGATGGAAGCATCGGATTTATTGCGTTTTCCCTTGCCTACATTATCTAATTTTGACTCCTTAAAGACGAGCATTGGGCCAAAGGTACTTTCGTCTCGTCCCCCCCGGTGTAGGTTGAGTACAATGCCCGAAATGTCCTGGAAAGTGCAGTTGTCGATCACTACATTTTCGACATTGTAGATTCCAATATCATCGGTCTCCTTATTGAGGGCCAGCACATTGCCATCCACATTGGTAAAGGTGGAGTTGCGCAGGACAATAGAATCGGCGAAGGTATTTTTGTATACCCGTAAAACATCGAAGGTGTGATTGATATCCAAATCTTTGAAGTCACAGTCCTCCACGAACAGCTTGTAGTTGCGGATCATTGAATACCGACTCGTTCTGATCACCGTATTACCGTGGGCATCGGGTGCCTCACTGCCGTCTATAATGACGTTCTTGAGGGCCAGGCTTCCTCCGTTTTCGATATTAAATAAAGAGGTTCGATAGAATTGGATGGTCGGTTTTTCTGTCCCCTTCCCAATAATGGAGATCGGGTGGTTTAGATCAACTGATTTTTCGACCACATAATTACCGGGTTCTAGCTCCAGAATGTCTCCGTAATTCGATTGTTGGATAGCCTCGTAAAGGGTATTTTCTCCCGCCTCTACGGGGATTGTTTTGCCCGTTGCCAGAAAGACCTCATCTTCTTGGCGCGGATACCAGCTCACGCCCGTATTCTCGGGAGTAGCTCGTTCACCTTCTGGTTTCATTCCTTTGCCGTTTGCAATAGCATCAACCGGCATCAAGAGCCCTTGCTCGTTGCGTTCAAAGGAAAGCTTTGTATTCTGGAAACCCTCTCCTACAATCGGTCGGGCTTGTTCGGAGATTAAATTCTCCGAGAAAGAGATGCCACTGATGTCATCATAGACCGTAAAGAGTTCGGCTTTATCCTCATTATAGAAGATGTTGTTATTGACTACGGTATTTTTCGGAACGGCACTTCGTTCCTCATCACTTCCTGCACAGAGCTGGATGTGTTCACAATTCACAAAAGTGTTATTCGAGGCCTCCGAATCGATGACCTGCATATAGCGATTAGGGGGAGAATTGGGCACGCCATTCATAATGACGAAGGCGCCCCGAAAACGATAGCCCGTAAGGCCTTCACAATAGTTATTTATAACCCGCTGGGTTTCATTGATAATCCGAATGCCTCCCGTATTGGATTTCCCATTTCCAAAAAAGTAGTTATTCTCCACTAAGGTTTCGTTGCCATGCCGCATAGTAAGGGTCCCCTGGCACTCGTAAAAAGTGTTGTTGCGGAAGATATTCTGGCAGGATTTACTCGAAATGATTTCGTGTTCTCCATTGCAGCGGTCGAAGTAATTCGACTCTATGATCGTGTTTGAATTTTCCAGCGAATAGTGACTAGTTCCTACCCGTAGGGTTTCTCCACCATTGGCACCGAGTATAGGATGGTGGCCAAAGTAATTGTGATGAATTCGGTGATAATTCTGGCGACTTTCTTCCGTGTTTAAACGGACGGCCAAGGTCACTCCATGGTTGCGTTTGCCCGTTAGGTAGTTATGGTCAAATTCGTTATTCTTTCCATAGATACTAACCCAATAATCCGATTCGAAACGCTCCGGATTATTGTAATTGTCGATCACACACTCGGTGACCCTACAGTGGTTGCAAAGATTTTCTTTACTTCTGCGGAAAGAGATAACCTCTTTCGTTGGGGTGTATCCGTTCTTAAAAACGAGGCCTTCTACCCGTAAATATTCCCCTGCTAAGCGTAAGTTGGACTGCCCTTCCAGACTGACCTTCCCTTTTTCTTCTGCGGTCAGAATGATTGGATTATCTTCGGTACCTCTTCCGATGAATACCAACTCGGCATTCTTCCAGACGCCATTGGCCAGAATGATCTGATCGCCAGGCTGTGCTTCCTCCACCGCAGCCTCAAATTCTTCCACGGATTTTACAATCCCTTTAGGCTTCCCGCAGCTAAAGCAGAAAAACACCAAGACGATGCCCCAATATAAATTCCGACGATGTTGCATAATATTATAGTTCTCTTGAAAAAATTACGGACCATTGTTGGTTAAAGAAGCAGGCAATTACCCGTTTTAAAGCGGGTAATCCCCTGCTATAGCCCTAACCAAATAAAACCTTGAGGAGGTATTAAAACCTCCCAAAAAAATGCAATTAGACTCTCACTCGTTACATGAAACTAAATTCCAATACTGTCTCTTAATCCTATTTTAAAGACAAACATTTCCATAACCTCAAGCAAGAGAATTAGAGGAGTAGAAAACGCGTAGATGAATGATTTTCCACTCCTCCTTTTCCTACCATATAGACCTTGGATGTATTTTATTAGATTAGTATCCGTCGTTTTGGGTAATCACATTAAAACTGGCAAAGATCTCCGAGATCGGAACGGGGAATAAGTGATATTTACGATCAATCGTTTCTCCCATTTCTTGATCGACCGTACCGGTTCTCACTAGATCAAACCAACGCTGACCTTCGAAGGCTAACTCCAATCGACGTTCATCGTGAATCGCCTGGCGAACCAAGTCTTGTGTATTCAGAGCCCCTGCATCTAATGGGTCCAAACCTGCTCTCATCCGAATTGGATCCAAAACGGCCAGGGCCGTCGCGGGAGTAGCCCCATTCTCATTCAAAGTTTCCGCGTACAATAGAAGAATGTCCGCATAGCGCAGCTCAATCCAATCGTGATCTTCACCACCGTCCTGCGGGAATTTTGGCGAAGCCAATAAAGCCGTGTCGATAGTAACGGCTCTCCGCAAATCACCTTCACTAGCATCAAAAGCCGCCGCCAGATCCAGATCTAGTGGTTCTAATGATTTGGTATCTAAACCACCGTACCAAGACCAAAACTCCGAAAAGCCATATTCGTCGGAAACCGAGCTAGAAACCTGCGTTGCGAAAATGATTTCTGAATTAAGATCATTTATCACTCCGAACACATCAGCAAAGTTCTCTTGTAAGCTAATTCCTGCCTCCGCAGCACCATCGATCACCGCCTGTAGATGAGACTCTGCTTTGCTAAAGTCCCCCATCTGAACGTGTACTTTTCCGAGTAGTCCTTCAGCGGCATATTTAGAAGCTCTGCCGTCAATGATCTCGGCATCCAAAGCGGCAATAGCCGCTTCCAAATCGGGGATAATTACCGTGGTATACACTTCACCAGCCGGAACTCTGGCTAGAATATCTCGGTCCGTAGAACTTGGCTGTTCGGACAGGTTGACGGTAACGTCTCCAAAAACTCGAACCAATTTGAAATAGGATAAAGCCCGTAAGAATTTAGCTTCACCTACCTCCGTGGGATCCGTAGAATTTTCGATCACATTATTGGCACTTAAAATAGACTTGTATAATGCCGTGTAGAATGGTCCGAAGAATTGATCCTCCATGGTCGTCAGATCCGGTCCGTAGGTATCAAACTCGGTATAGGGTGGCTCGATCATCAAAGCATTATCGGCCCGAAAATCGCCCATCACTGCCATCGGGGTGACGGAACCTAATTGGTAGAAATATGCGGCATTCAGTACCTCTTCGTAATCTTCCAGGGTACTAGAACTCGCAATATTTGGTGGGAATTGCTCGAGGTCTTCGCAAGCACTCAGCACGAACAAGGCTCCCAAAAGGATATATATATTTTTCATTCTATTTCTGTTTAGAAATTAAGGTTTACCCCCAGCGTAAAGCTTCTTACTACTGGACTTGCTCCTACCTGCACCCCATAAGTGGTTGGTCCTAGGTAGCCACTATTGGTTATTTCTACGCCCTCTGGGTTTAGAGAAGTATAGTCATCGGCCATTAGGTATAGCAAATTGGTAGCAGCTAGGTAGAATCGAGCGGAACCAATTCCCTTATCCCGCGTCCAGTCAGGACTGATGGTATAACCCAGTGTTAAGTTGCGCAAAGCCACGTAAGAAGCATCTTGAATCTGAGCATCTAATTGGTTCCGTGATTGGGTATAAAACTGACCATTGTGATCCGCAATTCCGTCTTCATCCGCATCGAAGCTCTCTACCAAGCGACCCCCAAATTCTGATCTCCAGTAGATTTGATCAATATTAAAGACCTCACCTCCTTGCGCACCTTGCAGTTGGAAGGATAGATCAAAGTCGCCATAGCTCATTTGACTATTCAAGCCCCAGTAAAAGTCTGGTGTATTCTGACCAATTTTCACGAGGTCACCCCCTTCTTCCACGGTCTTGGTGCGATCAATTACGCCGTCACCATTTTGATCTACCACATAGTATTCAGAGCTATTGATACCAATAGCCCGCGTTGGATCTGACATAAATTCAGATTCTACCAGGCCAATGGTTTCCAGTCCCCACATCTCACCAATCTCGCCACCTACATAGTTTCTAAAGACCGGTCCACGACCTGACTGACCGTAAATCTCATTAGGCAAGGCGTCTAGACCACCTAGGTCCGTAATGATGGTAGAAACGGTAGAAAGGTTAGCTCCTACGCTCCAGCGGAATTGACTATTGTTGATGATCGTTGCTCCTAGTTCAAACTCTAAACCAGAGCTCTCAACATCTCCAGAATTAAGTGCGATTGATGTAGTACCTAGAACTTCAGATACACTTTGGTTGATCAGAATATCTTCGATCTGAGAAGTGTAGTAATCCACTCCAAGGGTGAATCGATTTCCTAAGAAACCTAGGTTAATTCCAACGTTCGTTTCGGTGTTTGTCTGCCAGGTCAGGTTTGGATTGGCAATATCAGATGGTATCAAGAAAGCGGTTCCGAACACGGAGGCAGCTGGATTTAATAAACTCAAAGAGTTGTAAGCTCCGAGGAAAGCCGTTGTACCCAAAGAACCGTAGCTGAAGCGTAGTTTAATATCCGATAAGAAATCAGAATTGTAGAAGGCCTCGTTATGGACGTTCCAACCCAAAGAGAAAGCGGGGAAGGTTTCGAAGCGATTATTCTCCCCAAATCGAGAATCTCCATCGCGGCGTAGGGAAACCGATGCCAAATAGCGGTTATCGTAAGCGTAGTTTACCCGTCCGAAAACACTCTGGCGAGCAATCGTTTCATCTCTTTCGGAAATGGCAATATCTGCTGGGTCTAGCAAGGCGAAGTTCTGTGGTTGCCCAAACGGCACGTTGGTACCATTTAAAGAAATACCATTGATGTAGAAGTTTTGGAATTCTACCCCGGCAACCGCAGAGATATCGTGTTTGCCTAATTCGACCGCGTAGTTTAAAGTTGTTTCGCTCAGTACAGAAGAGCGCTTCACATCGGTTTGATCTAAAGCAGTGGTAGTCGTTCGTGCCCGAGAATCAAATTCTAATCCCCGATAAAAATAATCCCGAGTATCCCGAAGATCAGCTCCTAAAACCGTTTTTAGGCTTAGGCCTTCCAAAATTTCAAACTGCAAGAAGGAATTTACGTTACCGAAGTAGGTCTTCTGGTACCGATCGGTATTATCTAATTTGGTGGCTGGTCCAGCATCACCAGAGCCACCGATCCCGTTTCCACTCCGTCCGTAGTGCCAATCCTGCGCCGTCATGCCGACCTCAAGCGTGGAGATACTGCTATTCCAAGGAGCATTATCGCCTCCGCGGAAGCCGGCATCAAAAGGATCAAGCCCTAGGGCCACCGCTTTATCGTTCAATTGTTGTACAAAGGCAATCGATTCCTCCGTGTGATAGATTGGGTGGATACTGTAGGCACGTAATAAATCACGCATATCATGCCCTACAATGTCCCGATCTCCTACAAAGCCATTGATATTTAATCCCGTCTTCCAACGGTTACCTAAATTGGCATTGACGTTTAACCGAGCATTATACCGTTCAAAGCCTTGGGTAATGACCACCCCTTGGGTATTCAAATAGCCAACGGAAGCGAAGTAGGATACGTCTTCCGTACCTCCACTGATACTTAGATCGTGGTTGGTACTATAACCACTACGGAACAACCAGTCTTCTACGGCTACAACATCCGGTGCGTCGCGGTAAGCATCGAGCTTATAATCTAGAAAATCCGATTCTAGTCCCGAAACATCGTACGTTCCATCGGCAATGCCTGCTTCTAATTCTGCCGCCCATTCTCCAGCGGTTTTTAGCTGCTCCACATCCGAAACATACCGACTAGAAGTACTTACATAGGCGTTGTAACTAATGGTTGGTTTTCCGGACTGCCCTTTCTTAGTGGTTACCAAGATAACTCCATTCGCACCACGGGATCCGTAAATGGCGGCCGAAGCCGCATCTTTTAGCACTTCGAGGCTAGCAATATCATTGGGATTTACGGTTGCCAGGCTTCCAGAAATCGGATAGCCATCGACCACGATCAACGGACTAGCATCTCCGGAAATAGACGATGCGGCCCGAATTTGAATCTTTGGGTCCGCACCGGGTGCTCCATCCTGATTCTGAATGAGTACACCGGATAATTTACCCGCTAGTGCATCGTCCACCCGATTCGCTTGAATACCCGAAATATCTTTACCACCCACTTGAGCGATAGCCCCGGTGTTGTGTGATTTTTTTCGGGTACCGTAACCTACGATGACCACTTCCTCCAATAGTTGAGAATCTGTTTCAAGGACGATATCGTAGGTAGATTCCGTTCCTACCAGAACTTCTTGTGGTTTAAACCCGGTGTAGGTAAAAACCAGAACTGCTCCTTCTTCCACATCGATGGAAAAACGTCCATCGACATCGGTAGCGGTTCCACCGGTAGTTCCTTTCACTAAAATGGTAACTCCGATCAAGGGTAGACCATCTTCGGCAGAAGTTACCGTTCCAGAGATGGATTTAAGGTCGTTCGCCCGATAAGTGCTTCCTTGGAGAAAGCTGGGCAGGCATAACAGCAAAGCCAGTAGGCTAAGTCCCCACATGGAATTGTAGCGAGGATTTGTTAATTTAGTTGCCATAATTTTCTTTTTAGATTTTTTTACGTTTTGCTCACCCCAGGGTGGGCTTTTTTTGTGCAAAAAATCAATCTAGGAAATAGCTCCCCCTGTCAAAGTGACTTGCACTTTAATGCGTTTACGAATCCAACAGGTTTGATTGAAATCTTACCAAAGGAAGGGCTAGATAATCGCTTAGGATTATCCTAGCGTTCAGGATTTAGAAGAGCCCTGAAAGATTTTGTTTCATATAGGAGAGTTTAATGTTGGTTAAATGATCATTTTCCGAAAAGCCTTAGGAAAATGAATCTGTTTCGTTTTTCTTCTTTAGGGTCTGACTGTAATCAAAGACGTCTTTCAAGTGGGTTCGCATGGCTGCCGCCGCTGCTTCGGAGTCTTGGTCGATGATGTGATTAAAAATCACTTCGTGTTCTTCTAAAGCAGCCAAAAATCGGCCATTCTTACAGATGTCTAAGGTGATGAAATTATTGATGATATCCGGAGTGATGATCAGCATTAAAGATTTCAATACACTATTCTGGCTAGCTTCGGCGATTTTCAAGTGAAACATTAAATCTTCCTCTACGGCTTGTTCCCCTTGTTTTACTTTCTCCGCGTAGGCGTCCAGCGCCTTTTTAATTTCCAGTATATTCTGATCGGTTCGGCGTAAAGCCGCTAGCTTGGCCGATTCGGTCTCCAAAAGTACTCTGGTTTCAACGAGTGATACAAAGTCACTGTTCTCTATTTGTAACACATCCGAGATGAGACCCTCTAGTGCCGTAATACCCATACCGGCAACAATAGTCCCACTTTGGGGTAGCGTTTTTAGAATGCCGTAAAACTCTAGTTTCTTGATAGCGTCTCGAACGTTACTTCTTCCAACTCCCAGTTTTTCGGATAGCTTCCGCTCCGGAGGTAATTTATCCCCAGGTTTCAATTGTCCAGAGGTGATTAATTCACGGATTTGTCGGATGATTTTATCGACCGGTGATTCTATTCTAATTTCTTGGAAATTATTTAGTAAATCGAAATCTGACATAGATTAGTGTTGTCGTTATTTTGATCAACCGTAAATTGGTTGACCAATT
>JBCDIO010000007.1:0-16151 GCA_038748815.1 Bacteroidota bacterium | reverse complement strand
GGCTACTCCCGATTGGGAGTAGCCGCCTTTTTTAATTTCGTCGATACCTAGTACCCGTTTATAGCAAATACTATCCTAAAACAGGTACTATGTATTGCAAAGTACTATATAGTTGCTTACCTTTGGAGTATGAAGATTGAAAATACCAAAGCACAGATGCGAAAAGGAGTACTGGAATTATGTATTCTTTCAATCATTTCTGAGCAGGAAGCATATCCGTCTGACATCATTAAGAAATTGAAGGAATCGGAGCTCATTGTGGTTGAAGGAACACTATATCCATTACTGACCCGACTCAAAAATTCGGGGCTCCTACACTATACTTGGCGAGAGTCAGCCACCGGGCCTCCGAGAAAATATTACCACATCACCGATCTGGGTAAAAGCTTTTTACAGGAGCTCCTCAGCACCTGGACGACCTTAGTCAATGCTGTACATCAATCCACAAAAAATATCTCCATACAATGAATAAAGTCTTCAACATCAACCTGGGAGGTTATCCCTTTACCATCGATGAGGATGCGTATGAACACCTCTCGAAATACCTGAAGGCGATTCACCGCCACTTCGAGTCCTCAGAGGGTTACGAAGAGATCACCGGAGACATCGAAGCACGCCTGGCTGAGTTATTCCAGGAGCAACAATCCGGACGACCTATCGTGACCATCAAAGACGTCAAGTCGGCCATTGCAGTGATGGGTACTCCCGAAGAATTTGGAGCCCAGCCACTCGAAGACGAAGAACCAAAACAGGAAACGAAAACCAACCAAAATAAGAGTAGCTACCGCACTGGAAAGCGTCTATTCCGAAATCCGGAAGATGAGGTAGTCGGTGGAGTCTGCTCGGGAATTGCCGCCTATTTCGGCATTCAAGATCCTCTGTGGGTGCGCATCGCCTTTATTGTCCTTACCATTTCTGGTGGATTGGCCATACCCGCATACTTAATCCTTTGGGCCGTGCTACCAAAAGCAGAAACGGCCGGAGACCGACTGGCTATGCGGGGCGAACCGATCAATGTTTCGAATATTGGTAAGATCGTCGAAGAAGAAATCGATAATCTGACGAAGCGCATGTCCGACTTAGGCGATGAAATCAGCGACAAATTTGGCGACCAGTTTAAGAACAAAAAAAAAAGTTTTGGAAGTCAAACCAACTTTAAAGAACCCTTGGCCCGAGGAATCTCGGTACTGGGAAGCATCCTACGAGGAATCATCAGCCTCATCCGTAAAATAGGACGTCCGTTTTTAGTCATCATAGGAATCATTCTGATCGCTAGCCTGGCCATGGCCTGGCTAGCATCAGTGATCGGGCTGACTTTTGGGCTTCCCTTTGTTTCATATCTTTCGCCCTCTACTCCTGGCTTAGTAATTTTAGGTGGCATTAATGTTCTCTTATTTATTGGCTTACCACTCCTCGGTTTAGCCCTCTTGGTAGCTCGCCTCCTATTTGGAATGCGCGTTCACCCAAACTGGAGAGCTGGTTTTGTGGGGCTGTTTATCGCTAACAGCGTAGTGTTTTTTGGGCTTGCTTCTCGTTTAGCTCCGGACTTCAATGATGAGAGTTATGCGGAGAGTACCGAGATACTCAACATAACATCCGATACAATTAGCCTGAAATCACATCCGGAAACGTTCCAGTACCCGGCTATCTTTTCGCTGGGCCCAAACTTACAGTACCGAAATGAGAAGTTGTACGCCGAATTTGTAGAATGGGAAGTCGTCCCTTCTCCCGATGGTCAGTTCCGCATTGTTCAAGAAATGGTAGCTCGAGGAAGAAACATTCAAGAAGCAGAAAAAACAGCGAATCGGATTAGTTATCAATACGAGGTGCAAGGCTCCGATATTTTGATACCTAAGGGCTTTTTCTTGCCCCAAGGGGAAAAATTTCGCGGACAACACGTCGAAGTACGCGTAGAAATACCGGAAGGGAAAGTGGTCAAACTGGACCGTGAAATTCTGCACTCGACCTTACACTATGTACAGGTAAAAGGCCATGACAATATTCGCTGGGCATCGAGACAATGCCAAGAGTGGACGATGGGCCCCGAAGGGCTTTCTTGCCCGGACTTAGACATTCTGTCTGATCAGGAAGTACGGGTTCGAGACATTTACGACTTCCAGCGGCTACGAGTTGATGGTCCAATCACACTCAACATCGTGCAGGCAAATAGCTACGATATTGATATTAAAAACGAAGACCTAGGTAGGGACCCTAAAATTGAGATCAATAAGCTAGGCGATATGCTCGACATCCAAACCAAGCAAGAAAATTTGGTGGTAACCATTAAAATGCCCTACCTGGAACGCTTAGATGCGGACCATACCACAGGGATTATGCTAACGGGTTTTGAGCAATCTGAAATGACCTTGTTCTTGGATACTCCCCATGAAGTGAAAGGAGTATTTGCGGTGGATCATTTGACTATTAAGCAACAAGGAAGTGGAAAGACTACTATTCGCGGCCAGGGAGATCGCATCGATGCGCACCTGGAAAACCGAGTCAATTTTGATGCATCGGCCTACCACGTCGAAGACGTGGAAGTCTCGGCTAAAGACGATGCCAGTGCCCAATTCATTGTCTCTGGAACTATTAAGAAAGAGGTGAAAGATCAGGCGCAGGTGAGTGTGGAAGGCAATCCTTCCTTCACCACCATTCAATAGGAATCTCTACAAACTTGCATAGAATATAGCACGTGGGTTGGCTTAGTAATTAGGCCAACCCATTATTTGTTTCCCAGCGCCGCACGGCCGCCACAAAATCATGGAGTTTTTGGGCATCTAATCGTCCGGCACTCCGAACTCCAGAGCAAATATCAACACCATGGGGGCGCACTTGATCGAGTGCCGCTTCTACATTATCCGCATGTAGACCACCGGCCAACCAAACGGGTATAGGGCTATTGGCCACCACTTGTCGGCTTTTTTCCCAGTCGTGGGTATTACCCGTTCCACCGAGTTGCCGCAGATCATCCCGAAAAATTCCAGAGTCCAGTAACAAGGCATCGACCCAGGGCGTTACTGCCTCGATCTTCTCCATAGCCTCTGGATGGTTCATATGCACCACTTGTACAATGGTTACTTCTTTGAGATGTTCCTTCAGCAACTGATACTCACTGAGGGCCGGATAGTCAACAATCTGTACGGTATTCGCATTGGTAAAGGCTTGGTGGACCGCAATGCCCCCAGCCGTTGTTTCGGAGCTTAGCAGAAAGGAGTCAATATGTGTGGGAAGCCGATTAACAATCTCATGGATTTGCTGATCGCTAATGGGGCCAGGGCCAGCCGGCATTTTCCCAACTAATCCTAAGGCATTTGCTCCGGCATCGATTGCCATTTCAGCTTCGGCGATATCCTGAATACAGCAGATTTTGATATTTATAGTTCCCATTAAGGTAAAATACAAAGAAGGCAGGACAAAGTAAGCGCACTCGGTTGAGATTAGCCCTTGTTCTGCCTTCTTTTCTAGTTGCCCTTCAGAAACGGTCGGATCCGTTATCGAGCGAGTTCGTGAGAATCTTTGCGCAGTAAATTGAGTAGGTATTGCCCGTAGCCACTCTTGATGTACTTATTTCCTAGCATTTCCAATTGGGCATGATCGATGAAGCCCTGTTCCCAAGCGGCCTCTTCAATACAACCAATCTTTAGGCCCTGACGATCTTCAATGACCTCGATAAACTGCCCGGCTTGCATCAATGACTTATGGGTACCGGTATCTAACCAAGCTACTCCTCGCCCTAAAACGCCAACCTTGAGCTGACTGCGATTGAGGTAGGTCTTATTGACATCCGTGATCTCGTATTCACCCCGAGCGGAAGGTTCTAGGTTTTTAGCGATATCGACCACATCGTTATTATAGAAATACAGCCCCGGAACGGCGTAATCCGATTTCGGATTTTGGGGCTTTTCCTCGATGGAAAGGGCATTAAAACCAGCATCAAACTCCACGACACCATAGCGTTCTGGGTCGGCCACCTGATAAGCGAAAATGACCCCTCCGGCGGGGTCTACACTATCTTGTAATAACTGCTGTAAACCCGCTCCGTAGAAGATATTATCCCCTAAGATTAAAGCCACAGAATCATCACCGATGAATTCTTCTCCTAAGACAAAAGCCTGGGCTAACCCGTTTGGCTCATGCTGGGCGATGTAAGAGAAATTACAACCAATTTCACTACCGTCTTTCAAGAGCTTTTGGAAATTGGGTAGATCGTAGGGTGTCGAAATGATCAAGATATCGCGAATCCCCGCAGAGATCAAGGTGGAAAGCGGGTAGTAAATCATCGGTTTATCATAAACCGGCATCAGCTGTTTGCTGACCGCTAGGGTAAGTGGATATAAACGGGTTCCTAAGCCCCCCGCTAGGATGATTCCTTTCATAAATGCATCTTCTTTTTAATTAAAAACGGTGATCCCCGACTCGATCGTTTATACGGACTACAGGGTTGCTCTAATTTGTTGCATTTCTGCCAGCACCAGGGGGACTGTTTGTCGGATATTAGCTAAGACCTGAGGGATCTCACCGGAATGCTCCGGGTGTTTCGACATGCCGTGCAATTCATTGATCCATTGCTCTAACTGTCGATTTCCTACGAAAGATAGAGTAGAAATCAGTTTATGACAAGCCTTACTAATGCTGAACCAATCCTCTTTGTCAGCTGCCTGTTGAATAAATTCAACCTCTGTCGGCAATTCACTAATTATGAGGTCCAGAATAGCCTTTTTGGTCTCTAAGTCTTCACCGATCATGGTGTGTAAATAGGCCAGATCGATATATTTCCAATTGCTGTTCATAGCTTTGAACCTTGGGACTTTTTTGATTATTCAGGGGAGGGTTTTACTTATTTTACCTTTTTCGATCTCGGGATATAGATAAAGTTGGCCCCCAGTTCACTCAACACAAAAATACATACCTCTTCTGCGGGGTCTTTGTATACTTTTTTAAACTCATCCACCTTGTCTGGAGCAATGATCTGTTTTGTCACAAACTCCTCCAATGTGGACACATTGACGGACCAATTACCACTTACCTTTTCTCGGTCGAAGATCGGAATACCCATATCAACCGTTTGCTGATGTGCTACGAATATTGGGTATTTGGATACACCCTGGTCCAACACGGTATCGGCAGCGGTACCCAAAGCGGGTCCGTAGATGCGTAATTCGGATTCTAGTAATCTAAATTTTAAAGACTCACTCATACTCGTAAAATTACCATTTAATGACTACTCTACTAGGAGTAGCTACGTCCAGCTTTGAAAACATCCGACAAGATCATTAGTTTCAAGCTCGTAAACGGATTCTTCCTGTATTTACAAAACTAAAAAAATTGAACATGGTGCTACGATGGCGATTTATCTGCTTGATTGGTCTACTCCTTTCTTCAACCGTCTTGGCCCAAGGGGTAAACTGGGAAAAGACCGAGAATGCTGATTTCCTATCTGGCTTCTTTCCATTGCACCTCGATGCAGCGAATGGGGCCGTCTATCTGGAAATCCATCAATTGGAGCAGGACTTCTTGTACGTTAATTCACTACGCACGGGCTTAGGGTCGAATGATATCGGATTAGATCGCGGCCAGCTCGGCGATACCCGGATCGTACGCTTTGAGCGACATGGCGATAAAGTTCTACTCGTACAGGGTAACTTGGAATACCGCGCTAATAGCACTAACCAAGCCGAACGCAAAGCCGTGGAAGAGGCTTTTGCCATTTCTGTATTGTGGGGCTTTCCCATTGCCGAAGAAAAAGATGGGGTGCTCCTAATTGACCTAAGCACTTTCTTATTGCAGGATGCCCACGGCATTGCACAACGCCTGAAGAGCGGTAAACAGGGTTCTTTTCAAGTCGATCCAAGTCGTAGTGCCATCTACCAAGCGGGGTGTAAGAACTTCCCAAAAAATACCGAATTGGAGGCGATCATTAGCTTGAAAGGGCGGGCCGAAGGGGCTTATCTACGGTCGGTAGCCCCTACCTCTTCGGCTATTTCTGCACGCATTCACCACTCGTTCATCCAGCTACCGGATGCCAACTACCAAATACGGACCTATGATCCCCGGTCCGGTTATTTCTCGGTATCCTTCGCAGACTATGCCCAACCTATCGCAGCCCCCCTGCAGCAACTCTACCTCCAGCGACATCGCTTAGAGAAAAAGAATCCAAACGCTGATAAAAGTGAAGCCGTTGAGCCCATCGTTTACTACATTGACCCCGGCACTCCTGAGCCGATCAAATCAGCTTTAATGGAAGGCGCACAATGGTGGAATCAGGCCTTTGAAGCCGCTGGCTATATCGATGCTTTTCAGATCAAAGAACTGCCAGAAGGAGCCGATCCTTTGGATGTTCGATATAACGTCATTCAGTGGGTACACCGCAGTACTCGCGGCTGGTCGTATGGAGCCACCGTCACCGACCCACGGACGGGAGAAATCATCAAAGGTCATGTGTCGCTGGGTTCTCTGCGGGTTCGTCAAGACTTCCTCATCGCCCAGGGCTTATTAGCGCCTTATGAGAATGGAACCGAGCCGGATCCTGCGGTGCAGGAATTAGCCTTGGCCCGCTTGCGACAACTATCCGCTCACGAGGTTGGTCATACCCTTGGCTTAGCTCATAATTTTGCCGCTAGCTATAACGATCGCGCTTCGGTTATGGACTACCCACACCCGTTGGTACTTCTAAACGAGGAGGGGGTGTTCGACACCAAAGCCGCTTACGATGTAGGCATTGGAGATTGGGATAAACGAACCATTCTATACGGCTATCAAGATTTCCCAACGGGTACCAACGAGCAGGAAGCACTGGACAAGATACTCAAACAAAACGAGCGTCTTGGCCTTCTTTATCTATCTGACCAAGATGCTCGCCCCCAAGGTGGAGGGCATCCTTATGCACACCTCTGGGACAATGGCAAAGATCCCGTTGAAGAGCTAGATCGAATCATGGATATGCGCGCTGTGGCTATAGCCTCATTTGGAAGCAATAATCTAGCCCCTGGCCGGCCTATGGCAGAATTGGAAGCCGTTTTTGTTCCTCTTTATTACGCACATCGCTACCAAATGGAAGCGGTGGTTAAGCTCATTGGCGGCGTTCAATACGATTACAGCATCAACGGACAATCCCCCCACCCGGTAAGTGCCGTTTCTCCCCGATTACAAAAGGAAGCCTTCCAAATAATATTAAAAACCATGACGCCAGAGGTTTTGGCAATTCCGAGTGAGATTCGGAGTATGATTCCCCCCTACCCTGCGGGTTTCAATCGGCACCGGGAGTTGCTACCCAGTCAGGCAAATCTCTTCATTGATCCTTTGGCAAGTGCACAAGGAATGATTGACTTCTCTCTGGGTTTACTACTACACCCAGATCGCTTGGCCCGGGTAATCGTGATGGAAGAAAATCCCGAGCAAATGGGAGTTAGCCAGATGCTTATCGCATTGTGCAAACACGTCGGTGCTACTTACCAAGGACCTGGTTTGGACCAACAAGTCCAATTCATTCTGGAGAAACAAACCATTTTACACATCGCTAAGCTGGCCACTCGAAGCGACGTTCACGCACAAATCAAGGCGGAAGCCCGCTGGGTGCTCCAGCAACGATTAGAGACCTGGGAAAAAAAATTGGGAAGTGCCTCCATTCATGCGGAGAAAGCTCATCTCCAATATTTAATGGATCAGGTAGAAGAAGCACTGGACGACCCCGAAGAATGGACTCCACCGATGCCCCAATCGCTCCCTCCAGGTTCGCCGATTGGTTGTGGCCACCAGCACGGGCTTTGATGAAAGACGGACTAAAAAACTCGCCCCGAATGCTCGGGGCGAGTTTTTTAGTTAAACGAACGTACCGTTGTACTGTTCTATCAAATCTAATTGTAGCTAGGTAAGAAGCTATACCGGGCGGCATAGTCAAGCATCTGCACTACAAAGTCCGTAACGTACTCCACTGTCACATCCTCAATTTCTCCATCGGCACCCTTCTCTGATACCAGAATGGGGTTCACAAAACCAGAGTACGGAGGAATATTTAGGGTACTGGCCCGGTCTAATACTTGTTGATGGATTTTGCTGTCTACTTGTACTCCATACCCTTCGATCAAAGCCTTACCCGCTTCGTAGTCCCCCTGGGACTTTACGCGTTGTACCTCCTGCAAAAGAGTGCCAAATAAGGCCCGCAGTTGATCGTAATCGTTGATCTCAAAATAAATCTTTCCATCCCGTTCTACCTTGGAGATCACATTATTGGCTTTTCCTTTTTCGTAGACCCAGCTAGCTACCATTTGGCGATTGCGCATATGGGCTTGTTCGATTTGCTTACCTACTTCGATCCGGCGAAGCTGTAACATCAGGCCATTTTTAATGTATTGGTCGTACTGCGCCATTCCGACTTCTTTCGAGTCGATCAAGCCTAGTTCAATCAGCTTTTCATCCATGATATAGTATAGCCCCACGAGATCCGCGCGGGCCTCTTCCAAGGGGGAAGCGTAGTTTTGGAGAGTTTCTTTGGGGGTGCCGACTCCATCTTCCAATTTACCCGAGGCGTGGCCCACCACCTCATGCAGGGCCGTATGGATTTTACCGGCCAATACACCGTATTTCTTAGCGCGTTCAATCTCTTCGGCGTCGTGGGCAAACTCGTTTAGTAGGCCCGGACCATCAGCGCTGTTGTAAGCATCGAGAATATTCCCCAGGCTAACCGATTTGGAACCGTGCTTTGCTCGGATCCAGTTAGCATTGGGTAAATTCACTCCAATGGGAGTGGCGGGCGAAGCATCCCCGGCTTCACCGGCAACGGTCACCACGTTATAGGAAATTCCGACTACACTTTCTTTCTTGTGTTCGGGTAAGAATGGTGCGTTATCCTCAAACCATTGGGCATTCGAAGCGACCTTTTTCATTCTGGCCGAAGCCTCAAAGTCTTTGATCTGAACAATGGTTTCGTAGGACCCCCGGAACCCTTTGGGGTCGTTGTAGACTTCCACGAATCCATTGATGTAGTCAATATCCCCTTCCGTTGCTTGTACCCAGGCGATGTTGTATGCATCCCATTTTTGGAGATCGCCCGTTTCGTAGTATTCCACTAGTAATTTCAGGGCATTAGCCTGGGCTTCGTTTTCTGCGACCCCTACGGCTTTTTTCAGCCATTTCACTTTTTCTCGAATTGCTTCTCCATACATACCTTGGGCCGACCAGACTTTTTCTCCCACCGTACCATCTTCTAGACGTACTAATTTTGAGTTTAGTCCATGGGATACTGGCTCCTTTACAGAACGGTCAATCACTTTATCATAGAAAGCATCCACCTCGGCAGTGGTTATATCTGGATCGTAAAAATTCACAGCCGAACCTTTAATCAGGTCGGTGGTCGGGTCTAAATTAATCTTCTTAGCATCTACCTCCGGATTAAATATAACCTCCAGGATATTCTCCGTTACAGCGGTTTCTGTAGCATCACACAGGTCCAAAAAATACTCCCGGGTAAACGTTGGGTTAAATTTATCCGTAGAATAATGATGGTGGATTCCATTGGAGAACCACACATTTTTGGCGTAGTTCATAAAGGCTTCCCAGTTTGCTCCGGTTTTATCCCCTTCGTATTCCCGGACGATGTTCTCCAGAATACGACGGATGGTTAAATTATGCCGGTAGTTCATATCCCACATCATATCACGGCCAGCAAGGCCAGCTTGGGTGAGGTAATAAACCAGCTTTTTCTGATCTAAACTTAATTGATCGAACCCCTTAAGCTGATAAGCTAATACCCGTTTATCCGAAAAAGCATCTATATCGTATTGAAAAGATTCAGTGGTCTCCGTAGCCGTTTCAGTTCCTTCTTGCGAAGGGGTGTTATTTTCCGCACACCCCACCAGCAGTAGGCTAAAGAAACAAAGAACAAATAAATAACGCATAGTCAAATTGATTAGTAAATAGGGAGGCTCAAGGGCCGCAATTTCGGAATTAAAAGTAAGTAATTAAGCCGGAAAGCAAGTACTACTATCCACCGCTTGAATGAGTCAAACTGCTCATTTTGACACAATAAGGCTCATAGATTTTTGGTATCTTTCGATATTGCCATGCGAGTACGCTATCTTCTAAACATCACCTTTTTAGACCCCCAAGAGAGACTTGGGCCAACTGCTTTTATGCAAGCATCCAAAAACCCTTTCAAGGAGATTCTACCAGCATTCTTTTCGTGGACAAGCATCCGTCGAAGCTTGGCCTTTATAGGGGTACTCTTGTGTATTCATCCCGTTTTAGCGCAGGATTATCTCAAGATGAGAGATAGCTTACAAATTCAACTAGATGGTACAACTAACGATTCTATTCGCAGTGCCACCCTTTACCATCTAGCTCATACCTATCGCAGTCAAGATCCCAAGGCGGGCATTCCTTATGTCGAACAATCCTTGTCCTTAGCCCAACAGCTCTCCGACACTCACTTAATCGCTAGAAATTATTTACTCTTTTCCGTTTTTTACAATGCGACTTCTCGCCATGATTCCGCGATATATTTTGCGCAGGAAGGTCTTAAGATTATGGCAAGTCAACCCCTCTCAAAGACCACTGGAAGTTTAAATCTCTCTTTGGCAAACATCTTTCGAACAAAGAATCAGCTCGACCCTGCCTTTTACCATGATTCCATTGCTTATTCCATCTTTTTGGAACTTAAAGACACCGTTCAAATTGCGGCTTCCAATATTAACCTAGGCAATATCAGTTTTCAAAGAAATGAATCTCTTAACGCGCTGATCCATTACTATCGGGGCTACCAATTGTACTACGCCAAGGATTTTATTCGTGGCCAGATCATAGCGGCTAACAATTTGGGATGGACTTTTCTCAAGCAAAAGAATTATGCGAGTGCGCACGAGTTTTTATCCTCCGCCGAGAAGTTGGCTGACGAGAATGCATTTTACCAGCTAGCGGGTAGTCTCAAAGGTAACTTAGCCAGTATTTACTACGAAGAAGGTGATTACGAGCGAGCGATTAATAAAGCGGAGGAGGCTCTTGCTATTAGTGAAGAAATTGGTACCCAATCACTTATCCACCATGCCAATCGAGTCCTGGCCAAAATATACTTTGAACTCGGTGATCTAGCTCAATCCGCGCTATACAATAAGCCGGCGGAAGATTTTTACCGCGATAAGGAAGGAGCGGAGTACCTCATCGAAACGCTCTGCTTAAAAAGTAAACTCCTTTTGAAAAAGGAGAAATTTAGTGCCTCACTCATTGCGGCAGAAGAAGCCCTGAAACTGGCTGATCAAATTGAACTAAAAGAATCCCAAAAATTAGCCTATCGTAACATTGCCTACTATTACGAACAAACAGGGGTACCCGCTGAAGCTTTCAAGTACCAAAAACGAGTCGACGAACTCACCGAGCTGCTTGGTGAACAAGAATTGGCGAGAATTTCGGAGCAGGTCCGCAAAAGCATGGAAATCAACGAAATGGAAGCCACAACCATTCGCCTGATCCAGGAAAAAGCCCAAAAAGAAGAAGCACTCTACAAAAGTGAAAGCTTACTCCGACTACAGCGCTTTATTTTCGTAATCAGTATCGTTTTATTCGCCTTAGCAATCGCTTTTGTTTTCTACTTGTATAAGCAGAATCAGTTTAGCAAAAAAGCCCTCGCAAAACTGTCGGAACAAGCCAAAGCACTAGACTTGGCCAAACGAGAAATTGAAGCTCCCGCTCAGGATAAGAATCGTTTCTTTTCCATGATTAGCCACGAGATTCGCACCCCACTCAACGCAATTATGGGTATGACACACCTGATCCGCGAAAGCCCACTCACGGAGAAACAACAGGAGCAAGTATCCATCTTAGAGTTCTCCTCCAATTCCTTACTCACCTTAGTCAATGATCTTTTGGACTTCAACAAACTAGAGTCTGGAAAGGAGATTCTAGATGAACGGTTATTTCACCTTCCGGCTACTTGTCGCAGAATTATCAAGAGCTACCTACCACAGGCCCAGAAGAAAGATCTGGACCTTCGCTATTCGTACGCCGAAAACCTTCCCCACGAATGGATTGGCGACCCGATACGTATCGGCCAGATCATCGGAAATTTATTGACTAATGCGCTTAAGTTTACCCAGCGTGGAATGGTTCATCTAAAAGTCGGTGGATCAGCAGAAACGGGGGTTGTCATTCAGGTGGTTGATACGGGCATTGGTATTACTTCCGAAAAAGCAGAGAAGATATTCGAAGAGTTCAACCAAGTGGATTATCAGCTGGGTAAAGCACTTGGAGGCGTTGGCCTCGGCTTACCAATTGCTAAAAAATTGGCAGAGGCCATGGGCGGTACGATTGTAGTTCAAAGCCAAGTCGGCCTGGGAAGTACCTTTACCTGCACCCTTCCTTTACCGGCAAGCACGGAATCTACACCAAATGGACTAGGAATTCCCACGGCTGAGCGAATCAATAATAAAGGGACTATTCTAGTGGCAGAAGATCACCTTGTTAATCAAAAAGTGGTGCAAACTTTTTTGGAAAACTGGGGCTATCGAGTGTTGATCGCTAATAATGGCCGAGAGGCGATTGACCTTTTGCAGTCTAACAACCGCATTGGGGTTGTTTTAATGGACATGCAAATGCCCGTATTGGATGGTGTAGAGGCGACCCGCATCATCCGTTCTTCTTCGGATCAGCCCTGGCATAATATTCCGATTATCGCCTTTACCGCATCCGTGATCGAGAATGATTATCAGCGTTTAAAAGAGGATGGTATTTCTATGATCCTGACCAAGCCTATTGATCCACCCGTTTTACAGGAGGCAATACGCCGGGCCCAACAGACGGCTTTTCTCGGTAAAAATCCGACCACTACGCGGTCTAGCTAGGCCCCCGAAGTTTGTAGCACATGCCCCTCCAAGTAGTATACCTTGGTTTGTAAAGAGGAAGTTCCCAGAATGATCTCTCGGTAGCCAATCCGGTGGTGATCTACCTGAAACGTTGGTGATTGTTGGTCCATTTGGAAGAAAAGAGAAGGGGTAATGTGAATCCGTACGTTGCGGATAGACAGGGTTTTTTCTACGTGATAATGTCCGCAGAAGAGATCGATCTTCCGGTCGGTTCCCAGTAGAATTTCTTGTACTTCTTCGTGATTTCGTAAGGGATAGTTAATATCCATGAAGGGTACGCCAGCGAGGGCCGGTGGGTGGTGGATAAACACCAATAATGGTTCGGTACCAGTATGTACCTTTTCTCGAAGCCAAACGAGTTGTTCTTCTGAGACCACTCCCGGCCCCGAATCCAGATATACTGCTTGATGACCAGCCATAAAGGTTTCAAAGTAGAGCTGCCCGTTTTGCAATTGCTCTTGCAATGCAAAAACGGATGCCATCTGATTAGAATCATCATGATTGCCAGGGATGACCGAATACGGTACTCCCAGGGCTTGCATCTGGTCGTAGATCCATTGATAGGTCTCCAGTTGACCTGTATTAAAACACAGATCGCCCGTCAGGACGATGTGATCGGGTTTATTGCGTTTGATCTCTTGTAAGATCGAAATGAAATTAGCCCGAACGTCAACTCCGAACGTATCTTCGCCTCGTTCACCGATGTGCAAGTCCGTGAGTTGTAGAATTCTCATAAACCTTGCCTATCCAAATATGTGTAGTTTTTCTCTATCATCAACCCTGCATTTAGCAGAGTGGGTCTTGGCTTACTATTGCTAACGCATGGATGCTTCACAGGTTCTATTAAAGGTAGTGCTTTATTTGCGGTTTTTCATGTCCTCCAAATAACGCTCTAGTTCAACCTCATCGTATATAAGTACCTCACGAGCTTTGCTTCCTTCGCTTGGACCAACGATTCCCATGGCTTCTAATTGGTCCATAATACGTCCCGCTCGGTTGTACCCCAGCTTCAGTCGACGCTGGATCATAGAAGTAGAACCATGCTGGTTTTGCACCACTAGACGAGCAGCATCAAAAAACATTTCATCAAGATCGGAAACTTTCAATCCACTGGCTCCGTGAACTTCGTCATCTCCGTGATACTCGGGCAGATAGTGTGGCTCGGGGTATCCCTGTTGTCCCGAAATATAATTGATCACTTCTTCTACTTCCGGGGTATCTACGAAAGCACACTGCAAGCGCACGATATCGCCACCAACGGACAAAAGCATATCCCCTCGACCAATCAATTGATCAGCTCCACCGGCATCTAAGATGGTTCGGGAATCGACCTTCGACGTTACTTTGTAAGCGACCCGCGCCGGGAAGTTGGCTTTGATTACCCCGGTAATGATGTTTACCGATGGTCGCTGAGTAGCAATGATCAGGTGAATACCTACCGCCCGTGCCAATTGAGCCAAGCGGCCGATTGGCAATTCGACCTCCTTACCGGCCGTCATAATCAAATCCGCAAACTCATCAATAATTAATACGATAAACGGCATAAAAGCATGCCCGTTATTGGGATTGAGCTTACGTTGAGTGAACTTATCATTGTATTCCCGAATATTTCGGGCGTGTGCTTTTTTCAACAGATCGTAGCGGGTATCCATCTCAATACACAGCGAGTTGAGTACGTGGATCACCTTACTAGTTTCGGTGGTAATTGGTTCATCTTGCCCAGGTAAGAAGGCCAGGAAGTGCTTCTCCAACTTAGAGTAGGGAAATAATTCCACCTTCTTGGGGTCAATCAAAACAAGTTTGACCTGAGAGGGGTGCTTTTTATAAAGCAGGGACATTATAATGGTATTGATCCCTACCGATTTACCTTGCCCGGTAGCACCTGCCACCAGCAAGTGGGGCATTTTTGCCAGGTCGGCAATAAATACTTCATTCGAAATGGTCTTACCCAACGCAATAGGTAGATCCATTTTTGCGTGCTTAAACTTCTCCGACATCAGGGTTTCTTTTAAAGAAACCATCTGTTTTTTCTTATTGGGAACCTCAATACCAATCGTTCCACGCCCTGGGATGGGAGCGATAATCCGGATACCAAGGGCCGAAAGGCTCAGGGCGATATCATCTTCCAGGTTTTTAATCTTAGAGATCCTTACACCCGGAGCGGGCACAATTTCGTAGAGCGTTACGGTTGGGCCGATAGTCGCCCGGATCTTTGTGATCTCAATTTTATAGTTGAGCAATGTTTCAATGATCTGATCCTTATTCGCTTCCAACTCGGCGCGATCAATCTCTACTTTCTGGTCCGAATAATCTTTTAATAAAGCTAAGACCGGGTGCTCATATAGAGAGAGTTCCAAGGTCGGATCATAGGGTTCCAAGTGCTCCTTATTTTCCGCTTCAACGGTAAGCTTGGGTTGCAGGGCTTCTCCGGGGTTACTCGCCCCAGGCGTATTGGCAGGTTTGCTGATTTCTAATTCCGCTTCACCAGCTTTAATGGGTTGCTTCTGTTTGCGTTTCTCGTCCAACTCTAAAGAAAGTTGGCTTTCATCGTCTTCGTTTTTCTTATTACTTGGACGAAGGGTTTTCTTTTTTTGATCTCCCTCCCCTTCTTTCTGCTTCTTATCGCCAGAAGGACGCAAGGCTTTCGATTCCGTTTTTTCGGCGTTTTTCTGTCCGGCGGCTACGGTGGCAACTTGGGGTTTACGCTGTGGACGGCCATTAATGAGGTTGTCAAACCAATAGCGAATATCTTCAACCGCTTTGCGAGGGGTTAAATCCTTGAGGTTTGGATTTGTGGCCCAAACAATAAACCCCACAAATGCAAAGAGAAAAAGCACGATTAACCCAATAGTTCCGACAAAACCTCGCAACCATTCGGTCACACTCTCTCCCAAAGCTCCACCGAACGGAAATTCTGCATTGGGGAATAAAAATTCTAAGAAGATCGATAGAACCACCAATAAGATGAAGCCTACTCGAATCTTGGGAATCATTTTACTCAGTGACTCTCCCCGGATTAGGGTACGGCCAGAATCTCCTAAAAGATATACAAGGATCATAGAAGGTAGTCCAAACAACCAGTAAAAGAAGAAATTGGATACTACAGCGCCGAGTCGGCCCATCCAATTGGCCATTTCAAGGTCACCACGCATAAGCTGAAACCACGAAAAGCGAAGCACTTTATCTTGATCAATCTGCCAGGTAAACAAATAAGAAAGGAATGCGATCAGGAGGTAAAAAGCGATAAAGAGACAAAACAAGCCCATCAACTTGGTTACCCGTTCATCTTGGATCCCCATATTT
>JBCDIO010000006.1:0-16412 GCA_038748815.1 Bacteroidota bacterium | reverse complement strand
CATCCAACAAGCCGCAACAAAATACCCTGCGCCTCGTTCGGATGCGCAGGGTTTTTTCATTCTTGAAAAACAGTTATTACGAAAGCTCAGATTCGGGTGGCTTCCGCTCGTCGATCAATTCCTGCGCGGCCTGTAACGCTTCGGGTACCAATTGACTTTCTTCCAGAATATTCCGAAGCTCATCAGTCGATTTTTTATCCAAATTCCGTTTGTAACCATTGATCCGAGTACGCGCTGCTGCCTCCTGTTCTGCTTTGGGCACTTCTCTCCGGATCATGCTCCGTACCCAGGGACGTAATACCCCACGATTCGCTCGAAAATGGATGATCAATAGGATTAAGGACCCAACTTCAAAGAAAACCGGAAAGCCAAGAATTTGTAGTTCGATCGTATTGCTGATCGGGAAAAAGGAAATAATATTTAAAACCGCCAATAAAAGGACTCCAACGGTCACTTTGACACCGATGGTAGGCCGGGAAAACGTGATGACCATTGCCAACACGGCAAATAATAGGCCTCCTAGCTGGCCAGGCCGCAAAATAACGCCTACCAGGGCTGACCAAATCAAACCTAGCGTACCAATAGCCAGTACGATCCAGGGGCTAATAACCTGAAAGTTAGAAGGCCGCGGAGTTTGATTGGAATCCAAGAGTTGCTGGGGCATAATGGTTTTTTGCAAGGAAAAGGAATAAACCTGCTTGTTGCTTTCCTTTTCTTGTTGGGATTAGATCGTCTTATTGGTTCAACCGCTCGATTCCCTCCTTCGCCGCTTCGTAACTAGGAACCATGCGCAAGACCTGCTCGTAGTCGTTCTTGGCACTCGGTCCATCGCCCATAAACTCAGCGGCTAAGCCTCGATAATAGAAAGCTTCTACGAAGGTTGGGTTGATTTGAATAGCCAGGTCAAATTGTTGCTTGGCCGCTGCAATCGAATCTTTCTCCAGTAGTAATAAGCCGGAGTCGTAGTAAGCAGGCTCATACTGTGGGTGTAAGCTGATTAACTTACGATAGGTCTCCAAAGAACCATTTAGATCGTCAATAGACTGCGCCTGGTACAAGGCTTTTTCGTGCAAGGCAGTTACATTGGTAGAGTCAACGCGTAATGCATTATCGAAAAAGTGAATGGCGATATCTTTTTGCTTAATCGACCATAATTTTCCTAACTCTACCCAGGCTTCGAGTAGGTCCGGATCATTCTCTACCGCCGACTGGAAATTGGAAATAGCCTCATCGGGTTTACCTAAATCATTAAAAACCAAGCCAGCCATGTAAAACATTTCGGAGTTGATCGGATCAATGGCTCGAATTTGCTCTAGGGTCTTTAAAGCGAGATCCTGCTTCTCCAGAATCAGATAGAATTCGGTTAACTTCAACAAGGTAGGAATACGATCAGGATACATAAAAGCAGCCCGTTCCATAGTCTTGAGGGCTTCTTTAGCCCGGTAGTAATCTAGATAAACATCGGCTAAAGCGTGCTGGTAGTCAATGTTGGTGGAGTCCAAGCGTAGAGCCATTTGTAGATCTTGAATGGCTTCGTCGTAACCTTCATTTTCGTAATAAATACCGGCCCGAGCGGCGTATAGGTCTGCACTTTGTGGATTTTCCTGGATTTTCTGGGTCAAACCAGCTATACTGGGATGCCCGATAGCTGCGGCGGCGGGGATTTCATTTGTTGGAGTTTCAACCTCCTCGTTGCAAGCTACCAATAGGAAAGAACCTAAAATGCACGCCGTAATAGCGAGTAACCATGTTTTCATAGCAAAGTCGTGTTAATTTGAGTGGATCTCCGCAGATACGGAAACCCGGTGGTAAGCGTTGTTAAAACGCAGATCTTTATGCAAAAGTATCAATTGTCTGAAAGTCCCAACTGATGAAGCAAAAGAATTGTTTGTCTCCTCTTGTTTTTCTGGCCCTGCTAAGTCTGTGCCTGATGACTCCATGGAGCCCTTCCATGGGGCAATCGTGGGCGTGGCAAACGACTTTCGGTGGGGTAGGAAGTGAGGGTCTTTCCGCTTTAGCGGCTAACAATCTGGGACCCATTTTTGGAGGATCTTATGATCAAGCTTTCTCCTTTTTGGGGCAGAATGTACCGAGTCCGAGTAACCGAGATCTTCTGGTTGGACAACTCGACCAGAACGGCGACCTACTGTGGCTAGAATCTCCGGGTTCTCTACAAACAGACCGTTTGGCGCAAGTCCGGACTACACCGGAAGCAAACACTTGGTGGTTGGGTGATTTCTGGGAAACACTAACCTGGGGGGATAGCATCTGGGCCGCCCCCAACGATGGACAGGCTATCTTCTTGGTGCAAACGGATGCCAGTGGGCAAGTTCTGGAACACCGAACGGTACAAGGTAGTGCGAGCATTGAGGCTATTGATATGGTGCAGGATGAAGCGGCCATTTATTTGCTTGGCACCTTTACGGGATCATTGAATATCGGTAACCAAAGCCTCACTACAACCGCAGATCGGGCTGGCTTTTTAGCCAAACTAGATTTGGAGAACGGCTGGCAGTGGGGGATCGCCCTCGATGGGGTAGGGCTTATTCGTCCAACCGCCTTGAGTCGGCATGACGAGGGCCTGTATGTGGTCGGAGCATTTAATGATACCTTGCAGAATAGCACAGCCCAACTCGTCGCTGAGACCTGGGATTGGGATGGTTTTGTAGCTTCCTATTCGACCGACGGAGAAGCTCTATGGCTACAAAAAGTAGGCGCTCAGTACGATGATTTTCTGCAATCAATCTCGATAAATTCGGATGGCCATCTCTTTGTGGCGGGAACCTTTCTCGGGGTTTTAGAAACGGAGAATGGCTGGTCGGTACAAACGCCGGGTTTTAACACCAATGTACTCTGGTTAGAATTAGATGCCAGTGGTAATCCCTTAAAATTAACGACCTGGGGCAATCTGGCTGAGGAAGAAAGCCTAACTCTCCAAGGCTTCCAAACAGGAGCATTGTTGACGGGCAGAATGGGACCTTCTATGGTGCTGGGGACGCAGGCTATTGCGGGGGAGGATGGTCTGGATAATGGATTCCTGGCGGGTATCTCCACGGAAGGTCGTGTCAATTGGGGCGTTTCTTTACAAGCCACTGAGCTTATTCTGGCGACCGAAATGGCCCTAAGCCCCTCGGGCGATATCTACGTCGGCGGAGCTTTTCAGGGGGAGCTGATGCTCGATTCAATCCTGGATAATGCCGGGCAATTCGATGGCTTTATGGCTCGCTTGGCTCCAGCCGTGTTACCAGCGGTAGAAAACCCCTTGGGCTGGAGCGTTAAAGTCTCCCCCAATCCAAGCAATGGGGTCTTTTTCCTGGAAGCTCCTCTCGGGGCACAATACCGCTTGCTAACGACTGATGGTATCTTACTGGAGGCGGGCGAGCTCCGCAGTGCACAGGCTCTTTTTCAGCAAGAAAGGGGAAGCTATTTTCTGGAGATCCAGTGGAAAGGGCGCACCGTTATCGAAAAAATTATCGTACAATAATCTCCTCTTCGATGCGCCCTAAACGTATTCATTTATTTAGCTTACAAAGTACTAGCTTATATAGACTTATACAGAAACCCCAAAATCGCGTAAAGCGTCGTTGAGGGAAATCTTTTTGTTGGTACTTTCCTTGCGCTGACCAATGATTAAAGCACAAGCTACCTGATAATTTCCGGCGGGAAATTCCTTGGTGTAGGTTCCCGGAATAACCACGGAACGTGGAGGTACCTCCCCCCGGTAAGTAACGGGTTCGGAGCCCGTCACATCGATAATGCGCGTTGACTTCGTCAAAACGACATTTGCACCCAAAACGGATTCCCGACCAACGCGCACTCCTTCTACCACAATACAGCGCGAACCGATGAAGCAGTCGTCTTCAATAATGGTTGGAGTGGCTTGTAATGGTTCTAGCACACCACCAATGCCAACGCCCCCGCTCAGGTGTACATTGCGTCCAATCTGCGCACAGGAACCTACGGTAGCCCAGGTGTCTACCATGGATCCGCTACCAACCCAAGCCCCGATATTTACATAGCTCGGCATCATGATAACACCTTTCTCCAAGAACGCCCCGTGGCGAGCAATAGCGTGGGGAACGACGCGTACTCCAAGTTCTGCGTAGTTCCTCTTCAAAGGAATCTTGTCGTGAAATTCAAACGGAGGAACTTCAATGGTTTCCATTTGCTGGATTGGGAAATACAGTACGACCCCCTTTTTAACCCATTCATTGACGGCCCACTGGCCATCTTCGGTAGGTTCGGCGACCCGTAGTTTACCCAAGTCAAGGAGGTTTAGTACTTCTCGGATAGCTGCTTGAGTCGATGGCTCTTTCAGCATGCTGCGGTCATCCCAAGCGGCTTCTATGGTTGCTTTTAACTGATCCATGTATTATCATTTTGTGCGGCAAAAATAGCCAATTTAAAAGGCATAGTAAGTGCCTGGTTCTTTAATTTATTCTTCCGGCCATTCTGGCGCAAATCCGTTTAAATAGTTTCATCCAACGAGTAGAGTTTTTCTGGGCAGAACGAGCCGATAAGTAAAAGATCGCGTACCTTTGCCATCCTATTATTAGGTAGTTTCGAGCCACCAACGCTAGGTATGAAATATAGTACTGAACAACAACGATCTTATTTTGCCCGCTCGAAAGAGTTATTGAATATGGAGGCTGCCCAAATCCCAGCGACAGAAGTGGCTAGCCTTCTGGAAGAACTCGTTCAATTGCTCAATTACCACGAGTGGAAATACTACGTGCAAAATGATCCGGTGATCAGTGACTACGAATACGACCACCTCTTCAAGCTGTTGGAAGCGTTCGAAGCCGACCATCCTAGTTTGATCTCCCCAAATTCTCCTACGCAGCGGGTTTCTAATGATCTTACGGCCGATTTTCCATCGGTTGCCCACCTCACGCCAATGCTTTCGTTGGCTAACTCTTACAATGCAGAAGATCTCTTAGAGTTCGATAAACAGATCCATAAATTGGTGAATTTGCCCGAAGGCACCCCCGTGGAATACGTAGTGGAACCGAAATTTGATGGGGGATCCATTGCTCTGGTTTACGAGGGTGATCAGCTGGTTCGAGCAGCTACCCGTGGAAATGGAGTGCTCGGAGAAGAAATGACCGCCAATGCGCGCGTTATTCGTTCGGTGCCTCTAGCCGCCGCCTTTTCCAAGCATCAATTACACAAAGTAGAATTGCGGGGCGAAGTTTTGATCCGCAAAGACATCTTTGACGAAGTGAATAAGACTCGTGCCGCCGAGGGCCAATCTATTTTTGCGAATCCTCGGAATGCCGCTACCGGTGGCTTGCGTATGAAAGACCCAAAAGAAGCCGCCAAAAGGGGATTAGTGGCCTTTCTGTATCAATTAGGCTACGCAGAAGATGTAAATGGAGTCGATAGATTGGGAGAATTAAAAACCCATCACGAGAGTATCGAGCTATTGGATAAATTGGGCTTTAAAGTACCAACGATCGAGCGCAAACTCTGTGCATCCATTCAGGAGGTTATTGATTTCTGCCAAGAATGGGAAGAACGCCGGGAGTCCTACGCCTATGAGATCGACGGTATGGTGGTGAAGGTAAACGAACGTGCGCTACAAGAGCGTGCGGGCTACACGAGCCACCACCCGCGCTGGGCAATCGCCTACAAATTTAAAGCCAAGCAAGCTACTACCCGCTTATTAGATGTGGAATATCAGGTGGGGAAGATCGGTTCCATCACGCCAGTGGCCAAGCTGGATCCGGTACAATTAGCGGGGGTGACCGTTTCTTCGGTTTCGCTACACAATGAAGATTTCATCGTATCCAAAGATTTGCGCATCGACGATACGGTATTGGTCGAACGGGCGGGGGATGTAATTCCCTACATCGTTAAGTCGATGGAAGAGCTTCGCAGTGGAGAAGAGGAACCCATCATTTTTCCGAAGACCTGCCCTATTAACGATACCGAGACGATCATTGAGTTAGACCGGCCCGAAGGCGAAGCCGCTTGGCGTTGCCTTACCTGTGTTTGTGGTGCCCAAGATCTCCAGCGGATGATTTTCCACGTTTCTAAACCCGCCATGGATATTGATGGGTTCGGAAAATCGATTGTAGAGCGGTTTTATGAGCTAGGTTGGTTGCGAAACATTGCCGATATCTATCGCCTCGATATCGATCAAATCAAAGAATTGGAAGGTTTTGGCACAAAATCGGCACAAAATCTGGTAGCCGCCATTGAAAAAGCCAAACTAAACCCCATCTATCGCTTGTTACATTCTTTGAGCATTCATCATTTGGGTAAAAAAGTTTCTACCCTGTTGGCGGCGGAAATCGAGCACGTGTTGGATCTAAAAGAATGGACCGAAGAACGGTTTACCGAGATCAAAGACGTAGGTCCCAAGGTAGCCCAAAACGTACAAGCTTGGTTCCAAATTCCACAGAATATTCGGATGTTGGAGGAAATGGAATCCTTGGGGGTAAACCTGCGCCAAACGGACGATGACCGTCCCAAAGCCGTTTCAGAAGATGGTCCTTTTGTGGGTAAGTCCATGCTATTTACGGGCTCCCTACAGCAAATGACCCGCAAAGAAGCCCAGGAAAAAGCCGCTGCCGCCGGTGCCAGAATGATCAGTGCGGTCAGCAAGAACCTCAATATCTTAGTAGTTGGCGAAAAAGCTGGCTCCAAACTAAAGAAAGCCCAAGCGCTGGGAACCGTCCAGATTATGACGGAAGAGGAATTCCTACAAGCGCTGGAAAAATAAACCTAGCAAGATGCAACGATTGTCTGTATTAACCTTGTTAATCATCCTTGGTGGATGGAGTTTTCCCATCGATACATCCTTCCAATCGGGTACCGCCGAAATTCAGGTCAGCCTGGAGAACTGCGCCGGAATGGACTCGATTTCTTTGTTCCAATTTACGGGGATGACTTTCCAACGTATCGATGCGGCTCCCGTAGTTGATAATAAAGCCAATCTGGAGGTAGAGTTGTTGAGTGCTGGGTTCTACTACCTTGGGTTTGCCGCTAATAACCTGAAGCCGATGATTTTAGACGGTGGAGAAATCGTTAAAGTCCGCGGAAATTGTAGTGGAATGCGTTCGGCCCAATTTGAAGAATCGGCCTTAAACATAACCTACGAACAGTTAAAGAAAACCATCAACCAACACAAGCAGCAAGCCTCGCAAATGACCCGCGCCTACGGGCAAGCCCGCTTCGATTCGCTGCGCCAAGCCCAGATCGTTAGTCAAATGCAAGCCTTGGATAAGGAGCAAATAGAGTTACTGGAAACGATGACTCAAAAGCATGCTTTCTTAGGGAAAATTGTACGCCTCAATACCTACCTCAGTTATCCCAATAATGGGCAAGCGTACGAGAATGAGATTGCTTACTTCGCCAACGAATACTTCAAATTCGTTAGCTGGGGAGACTCGGATTATAGCCAAATGCCTTGGGTCTTTGAATCGTGGAAATCATATGTACAAACGCTGATGCAGGTAGGATTGACCAACGCAAGTCAGCAAGATATAGTGACTGCCGCCTTGAAGCCCTTAGAAGAAAATCGGGGAGCCCATAAACTGGCCATAAGCGGAGCGCTTTCGGCTTTTGGGGCAAAAAATAACCCAAACTACCTGCCTTTCGGCAAGCAATTTATCGAGTTATATGGTACCGAAGAACCACTGGCTACAAAAAGTGTGCAGTCGCAAATGGATCGCCTCGCGGCCTTCGCCACTGGGGCCGAAGCCCCTAATATCGTAATGAATACACCCGCAGGTGAGCCAATGGAATTAACCAGCTTGCGTGGGAAAGTAGTACTCATCGATTTCTGGGCAAGCTGGTGTGGCCCCTGCCGCCGCGAAAATCCGAATGTAGTCAAGATGTACAATAAATATCGCGAGAAAGGCTTTGATATTTTTGGAGTGAGCTTAGATAAAGATCAAGCTCGTTGGGAAAAAGCCATCGCTGCCGATGGTCTAACTTGGCATCACGTTTCTGACCTCAAAGGCTGGTCTAATGCTGCTGCCCAAGCCTATGGTGTTCGTTCCATCCCTCATACCGTTCTACTCGATGCCGAGGGACGAATTATAGCTCGCAATTTACGCGGAGCACAACTTGAACAAAAATTAGCTGAATTGTTTGGCGAATAGGGTAAAGAACCCGTCTTATGCGAAAACTACTGGTCAATATTTATTACTCGTTTCCAGTACAACTCTTGGTGCTACACGCGCATAAGAACCTCTTATTGTTATTCATTTGGATTCTGTTAGGCCTATTTATGACCGGTGCCATTGGTCAGAAATACGGCATCCTTTACTTGTTTCTTTCGCCAGAATACTACGGCCAGATCGGGTTTTGGAGTTTCTTTCTCTTGGGAGGAACCTACGCTGCTATGGTGATGGCCTGGAACCTAACTACCTATCTGACCTCCGCACATTATTTCCCTTTTCTGGCTTCCCTAGCTCGGCCATTCACAAAATTTAGCTTAAACAATCTACTGATTCCGGGCTTTTTTATGCTGCTTTTACTAGTATTGTCGGTGCGGTTCGAATGGTATTACGAATCCCAGGATCTTAAGCAAATTATGGTTCAGGTACTGGGCTTTGTACTGGGCTTTACCTTGCTGATTGGAGCGCTCTTCGCCTATTTCGTCAATACAAACAAAGACATTTTTAGCTACATCCGTTCCCAAGAAAATCGCCCCCCGGATCAGCTTGGAGATCATATGCCACCCTGGCGATTACGGACCACCCGCCGCATTAAGCGTAAAAAGAGTCAGTGGCGGGTCGATACCTATTTGACGGAATCCTTTAAGCCTCGAATTGTACGCTCGGTGGAGCACTACGATACGTCCATGCTGATGCAGATTTTTAAGCAAAATCATGTCAATGCCTTGGTTGTGCAAATGCTCAGTGTAGTCATATTAGTAGCCTTGGGATATCTGATCGATAAGCCCTTTTTTCGAATTCCCGCGGGGGCCAGCGTTTTTCTCCTCTGTTCGATCATCATTGCGTTGGTGGGAGCTATCTCGTATTGGTTTGGCCGTTGGCGGGTAACGATCGTTATCCTTCTACTGATCCTGATTAATTTTCTCACCCGGTACGATACTTTTAATCATAAGAGCCAAGCCTACGGTCTGGATTACACCGTAGATCCAGCCACTTACAGTTACGAAGTCTTAGAAGGTCTTTTCCAAAAAGAACTTATTCAGCAAGATCTAGAACAGGGTCTACAACAGTTGGAAAATTGGAAAGCGCAAGTGGCTCCAAATGGCGAAAAGCCTAAGTTGGTTTTGCTGTCCGTGAGTGGGGGAGGGCTGAAAGCAGCCGTCTGGACGATGCAGGTTCTGCAACAAACGGATAGGCGCACTAACGGCCAATTTTTTGCCCATACCAACCTAATAACGGGAGCTTCCGGCGGAATGATTGGTGCGGGGTATTATCGGGATCTGCTATTACAACGAACCTCGCCAGAACCCTGGACTCCCCTGGACTCTATGCACCTGAAATGGGTTGCCAAAGACCTACTTAATGCGATCACCTTTGCCATTGTTTCCAACGATGTTTTTCTTCCCTGGGTACCTTTTGAAAAAGAAGGTCATACGTACATAAAAGACCGAGGATACGCCTTTGAGCAACAACTGGCGGAGCATCTGCAAGGGGCTTTTGAAAAGCCCCTTCTGGATTATGCGGAGCCGGAGTTCAGGGGAGAAACGCCATTAATGTTTTTGACGCCGGCTATCGTGAATGATGGTCGTCAGATGGTGATTTCCCCACAGGGGGTCACTTATATGATGGCTCCACCCGTCAGCTCAGTTCGCCCAGAAGCGGTGGAGATTGATGCCGTAGATATGCGTCGATTGTTGTCTGCCCAAGATGCTGATCGCCTCCTATTTAGCTCCGCTATGCGAATGAATGCCACCTTCCCGTACATTCTACCCAACGTACACTTGCCCACCCAGCCGGGCATCGAAGTAGTCGACGCGGGCTTCTTAGATGACTTCGGGCTGAAGTCCGCTACCCGATACTTGCACGTTTTCAAAGATTGGGTTAAAACGAACACTTCCGGCGTGGTGTTAGTACAGGTAAGAAGTTTCGATCGAAATCGGGAAATAGCGGCCAGCGACCGGCAAGGGACCATCGAGTCCATATTGAATCCGCTGGGCATTGCGGGAAAGGTAATCTCCCTGCAAAACTTTGAGCACGATAATTCGCTCGGCTTCTTATTTGACATTCTGGGAGAAGATTTTGTAGATATCATCCGCTTCACCTACCTGCCAACCTCGGATAAATTGAAGGCTGGGATTTCTTTTCACCTCACTCAACTGGAGTACGAAGACATCAAAGCTTCCATCTATTTACCAGAGAATGCAGCTGCTATGGATCGATTAGTGAATCATCTACAACCCGCTTTCCCAATTAGTGAACCAAAGAATAAATGACCATGCGTAAGATCGCACCTGCAGTAATGCAAAAAGCTGCTACCTATGCGGGTTACCGAGAACGGGTCGACCAGTTACTGGCCGAAGGAAAGTCTACGGGGCCCCATCAATCCGATGCCCTTACTCACTATTCAGAGTTGAATGTGGCCAGAATGCGCCGACTCGATAAAACGACCAAACTGCAGGAAACTACTTTTACAGTAGTTCAATCCATTGATCGACCGATGATCTGGTTGACCTTGACGGAAGGCTGGTGTGGGGATGCTGCTCAGATTGTACCGGTAGTAGAAAAAATAGCAGCGGAAAACGAGTTGGTGGAGCATCGGATCATTTTGCGCGATGAGCATCCCGAGGTAATGGATATGTTTTTGACCAATGGTGGCCGCTCCATTCCAAAGATCATCTTCTTAGATGCCAATTCATTGGAGGTGCTTGGAGACTGGGGGCCCCGTCCGTCGGAAATCCAGGCCCGAGTAATGGAAGCCGTTGGTCAGCTGCGCAATATGGAATCCGGAGAAGAAAAAAAGGCCTACGAGTACGAAGTAAAAAAGGATGTTCAGCTTTGGTACGCCAAGGATAAAACCCGCACCATACAGGCCGAATTTCTCAACGCCTTGGAAGGGGCGTTGGCTACTGCTTCTGTAGACTAAATAATTGCTGATTCTCCTGGAGAGGATCGCCAAGGAGCTGGATGTTTTCTGGAGGGCTTACCGTTCGTTCTCGGAGCCGTTCCGCCACGTCAGACCGCCAGTTCATTTTAACTTGTTCAGACAACTGATCGTATTCAATAAATGCCCAGCGAAGGACCCGATTCGGGTCCTTCGCCGTTCTTATGACGGCATTCCAAAAAGACCAATTGGAAAATAAGCGTCGACCCATGGGATGCTGTAACCAGCGGTGAACGAAGCGATAGGTTCCTTTTCGCTCTAGGTATCGCTCAATGATATGAATAGCCTTCAGCGTGTCCGAAAACTTCTGCTCCAGAATATCACTAATCTCTTCTAGCTCGGGATAGGGGCGGCTGGTCCGGTGGCGTTTCCGGTAATATTTAACTTCCAACAAGAGTAATCCCTTCTCCGGATGTACTGCCAGAAAGTCAATCGCTTTAAATCCCGATCCACTAAGTGCAATAAAGTGTGGGTGCGTATCAAACCGAATCACTCTCCACTCAGAGGAGAATGCAAAAGTCCAATTACTCTCCTTAAATTCCATACTGGAATATTTCAGAAAAATCGAGCCGATAAAAAATTAGGGTCGCCGTAGACAAGGTATATCGAGTTGTTGGATTGGAATCCAATATAGGTTTGCATTACTCACCCTTTGGTTACTGATCGAACGATTGCTGGTAAAGAGTAAATACTGGCCATCGGTACTTAGACTTGGCCCTCCTTCACCGGCGGGGGTGTTCACCTCATTGATTGGGTACGCCTTGCTCCAATTGCCGGCTGCATCCTTACAGGCGCAAAAAATATCGGTATCTCGTCTTCCGGGCGCAAGTCCTTCTAATAAGGCAAATTGGCCATCTTCTGAAAGATACGCATAAGAAACGAAGGTCGAAGCACTAGGGTCTGGCAAGCCGGTGTTTAATTCAGCTTCTTGATAATTGGGAGGACGCGATACATAATGAGCACCACCACGGTAAGGTTGACGAAACGCGTAGAAATATAAATTGCCTTGGCCGTCTACCGTCGGCCCAAATTCGTCTAGCCCAGCTTCTGGTTCGGAGGGAGTGTTTTCGCTTGGCCCTTGTAGATATACCGGATCTCCCCATTGCCCATCTTCTTGCTCCACGTACCACAGGTTGATCGATCCTTTCGGAGCAGTACCCGTCGGTCGGCGGCTGTCGAAGAATAAACGCTTTCCATTGGGGGCAATAGCAGGTGCGGCATCTCGATAGCGGCCAGAAAAAGGAAGCACTTCGGGGGCAGACCAGCCTTCACCCATTTTCTGACTGGCTAGAATAGTATAATCGAAACGCCCTGGCGTGCGTCGCATGAAGTAAAGGGTCTGATTTTTGGCATCGTAGGTGGGGTGGTATTCTCCCATCGTAGTGGAAACGATACCGGGTGCTAATAATTGAGGGCCTTGAGTTTCCGGAATATGGGTTTCAGGTGTTGAATACATAGACCAACTCATCCATTGTAAGAGCAACAGCGTAAAGAACATGATGGTGGGTTTAATTATAAAAAAGGGCGATTAGCCTTACTATGCCTACGAAAGGAAGCCGACTTTGGATCTTTTGTCAATCCTGGACAAGGTGCTTTGCGTCTGAAATTTCGTAATTTTGCCCTGCTAAAAACACTGGACGCTTTCACGGGTTTTCATTCGGACTCGTACCTAACCAATTACCACCAGCTATGGAAAAAATATCAGCTTATCAACCCACCAATAAGATTCGGATTGTTACGGCCGCTTCGCTCTTTGATGGGCACGATGCCGCTATCAATATTATGCGTCGGATCATGCAGCGCTCCGGTGCGGAGGTGATCCATTTGGGGCATAATCGTTCCGTGCGAGAAATTGTCAATACCGCTGTGCAAGAAGATGTGCAGGGAATCGCTATTACCTCCTACCAGGGAGGGCATAACGAGTTCTTCAAGTACATGTACGACCTGCTGCGCGAATTCAACGCGGGGCATATTAAAATCTTCGGAGGGGGAGGTGGAACCATTCTACCTTCAGAGATTCAGGAACTACACGACTACGGGATCAATCGGATCTATTCCCCCGATGATGGGCGGTCCATGGGGCTACAAGGGATGATCAATAACCTTTTGGAGCAATGCGATTTTCCGGTGGGGGTAAATCTCAATGGGGAGCTCAAAAAATATACGACCCGGGATCCACATTCACTGGCGCGTATGATTTCTGCGGCCGAGAACTTCCCCGAAGAGAATGCCGGTTGGCTCGACGGCCTTAATCAGGATAAGACCCCGAAGGTTGTTCCGGTGCTGGGGATTACCGGCACGGGTGGAGCGGGTAAATCCAGCTTAGTAGACGAACTAGTTCGACGCTTCCTGTTGGATTTTGACGACAAATCCATCGCCGTTGTGTCTGTCGACCCATCGAAACGAAAAACCGGAGGGGCCCTGCTCGGGGACCGGATCCGTATGAATGCCGTGAATCACGAACGTGTCTTTATGCGTTCCCTGGCAACGCGCCAATCCAATCTAGCACTTTCCAAGCATGTCCAATCAGCCATTGATATTCTGAAGTCGGCACAGTTTGATTTGATCATTCTGGAGACCTCAGGGATTGGCCAGTCCGATACCGAAATTGTGGATCATTCGAATGTAGCCCTCTACGTAATGACACCGGAATACGGCGCCGCAACGCAGTTGGAAAAGATCGATATGCTGGACTTCGCGGATGTGATTGCCCTCAATAAATTTGATAAACGAGGCGCCTTAGATGCCCTGCGGGATGTGAGTAAGCAATACCAGCGCAACCATGATCTTTGGGATAAAGACCCGAAGACAATGCCCGTATTTGGCACGATTGCGTCCCAGTTCAATGATCCAGGAACCAATAACCTATACCGTCACCTCATTGATGTACTCGTAGAACGGACCGGAGCTAACCTCTCATCCAACTTCCAGGTGAGTCGCGAGATGAGCGAGAAGGTGCACATCATTCCACCGAATCGTACTCGCTACCTTTCCGAAATTTCGGAGAATAATCGCCAATACGATCGCTGGGTCGATCGACAGGTAGAAATTGCCCGTAAGCTATACGGTTTACATAAAACGATCACCTTGCTCGAAGAGCAAGGAAATTCTCCCGAAAAAGAAAATAGCCTTTCGCACTTGAGGAAGACCTACGAAGACCTGGCCCTTGACCTGGATGGTCGTTGTCAGCGTACGCTGGATCAGTGGGAAGGTATGAAAAAAGCGTACTCGGAGGATGAGTTTGTCTACAAGGTGAGAAGCCGAGAAATTCGCGTACCTACCTTCACTACCTCCCTGTCGCATAGTCGTATTCCACGCGTTGTATTGCCCCGTTATGAAGACTGGGGTGAAATCCTACGTTGGTCTTTACAAGAGAATGTGCCGGGAAGTTTTCCCTACACCGCCGGGGTATTCCCCTTCAAGCGGAAAGGGGAAGATCCGACCCGGATGTTTGCCGGGGAAGGAGGGCCAGAACGGACCAATCGCCGTTTCCACTACCTCTCTTTAGATATGCCCGCCAACCGCCTATCTACGGCCTTTGATAGTGTCACCCTCTACGGAGAAGATCCCGATCACCGTCCGGACATCTACGGGAAGATCGGAAACTCAGGGGTGAGTATCTGCTGCCTGGACGATGCGAAGAAACTATATTCTGGCTTTGACCTAACGGATCCAAGAACATCCGTATCAATGACCATTAACGGGCCGGCGGCTACGATCTGTGCCTTCTTTATGAATGCAGCGGTCGATCAAGAATGCGAGAAATATATTAAAGAGCACGGCCTGGAAGCGAAGGTCGAGCAAAAGAAAAAGGAACTTTACGACGATCGTGGCCTGACTCGTCCGAGTTACCACGGCGATATTCCCGAAGGTAACGATGGTTTAGGTTTACTATTGCTGGGGTTGACCGGTGATCAGGTGCTGGAGCCCGCGGCGTATGAGACTTGTAAAGCAAAAGCCCTTTCGGCCGTGCGGGGCACCGTACAAGCCGATATTCTGAAAGAGGATCAGGCCCAGAATACCTGTATCTTTTCTACTGAATTCTCCCTGCGTCTGATGGGAGATGTACAAGAATACTTTATCCAGAATAAGGTCCGGAACTTCTACTCCGTATCGATCTCTGGTTACCATATTGCCGAGGCTGGGGCAAATCCTATTACGCAGCTAGCCTTTACCTTGGCCAATGGGTTCACCTTTGTAGAATACTACCTTTCGCGGGGTATGAACATTGATGACTTTGCACCAAACTTATCCTTCTTCTTCTCCAATGGAGTCGATCCAGAATACGCGGTGATTGGCCGGGTAGCACGTCGGATTTGGTCCAAAGCGATGAAGCATAAGTACAAAGGAAACGACCGTTCTCAGAAACTGAAATACCATATTCAGACCTCCGGCCGGTCCTTACACGCACAGGAGATTTCGTTTAACGATATTCGAACCACTTTGCAGGCGTTGTACGCCATCTACGATAACTGTAATTCGTTACACACCAATGCCTACGATGAGGCCATCACCACCCCGACGGAAGAAAGCGTACGTCGGGCGGTAGCCATCCAAATGATCATCAACCACGAGTTAGGATTGTCGAAGAATGAGAATCCACTGCAAGGAGCTTTTATCATTGACGAGCTAACGGACTTGGTTGAAGAGGCGGTATTAACCGAATTTGATCGGATTACCGAACGCGGGGGTGTACTAGGAGCCATGGAGACCATGTACCAACGGGGTAAGATTCAGGAAGAAAGCCTGTACTACGAAACCTTGAAGCACACCGGCGAATATCCCATTATTGGGGTAAATACCTTCTTGTCGAAAGATGGCTCTCCAACGATTTTGCCAAAAGAGGTGATTCGTTCGACTACGGATGAGAAAGAGAATCAGATCAACACCCTGGAATCGCTGCACCAATCGCAGGAAGAACGTACGCAAGTGGCACTGGAGCGGCTGCAACAGAAAGCCATCGATAACCAGAACTTATTTGAAGAACTGATGGAAACCACGAAAGTAACCTCCCTGGGTAAGATTACACGGGCTTTGTACGAAGTGGGCGGTCAGTACCGGCGGAATATGTAATAGGTAACACAGAGAATATCAAAAGCCCCGCCGCAGGAATTTCGCGGCGGGGCTTTCTTGTTTATTGGATGGTGGCCTGCTTTAAAACCGGCCTTTCCAGGCGTAAACATCCGAAAACGTTTCTAACTAGTCGCACAAAGATCGATCCACCACTTTTATACCCTTCCGGTTTGCGTAACACTCATTACAATAAACCTGTCCATCACATCCACAAACACCAGGGCAGTCGTCCTGACAAAACCCGGAGTGGTTCTTTTCTAAGTGTCTGT
>JBCDIO010000005.1:0-17347 GCA_038748815.1 Bacteroidota bacterium | reverse complement strand
GGCTATACTTCGATAAGTTAGCGACTACCAGGATGCTTTCGCCGGGTACCGAACGAATATAGGAGAGGATTTTGGAGTTGTTCGATTCCAAAAACTGGGTCTTACCTCGACTGAATGATTTCAGTCGTTTCCGCATGGCGATAAGATTTTTCATCCACCAGAGTAAGGAAGAAGAATTCTGATTCTGATTCTCCACATTAACTGCTTCATAGCGGTATAAGGGATCACGGATAACCGGTAGGAACAATTTTTGGGGATTGGCCGAAGAGAAGCCGGCGTTGCGGTCAGCGTTCCACTGCATGGGTGTACGTACCCCTTTCCGATCTCCCAGGTATATGTTGTCCCCCATCCCGATCTCGTCTCCGTAGTAAATCACGGGCGTACCGGGCAGCGAAAATAAGAGGCTATTGAGCAATTCGATCTTGCGGCGATCATTTCCCAACAGGGGTGCCAAACGGCGGCGAATACCTCGGTTGATTTTGGCTCCATGATCCTTGGCAAAGACCTTGTATAAATAATCCCGTTCTTCTTCCGTAACCATGGAGAGCATTAAGTCGTCGTGGTTCCGCAAGAATAAACACCACTGGGTATTCTCTGGGATGGAAGGCGTTTGTTCCAGAATGTCGATAATCGGATAGCGGTCCTCCGTTTGCAAGGCCATGTACAGGCGTGGCATCAATGGGAAGTGGTAGTTCATATGGCACTCATCCCCCTTCCCAAAATACTCGGAAGCTTCTTCGGGCCAAAGGTTGGTTTCTCCGATCAGAATGCGATCGGGATAGTTTTTGTCCACGTAACTGCGGAGGCGTTTCAAGAAATCATGGACTTGTGGAAGGTTTTCACAATTGGTCCCCTCTTCTCGGAACAGGAACATCACAGAAGTCAGTCGCATGCCATCTACACCGAGTCCCATCCAGTAGTCAATAACCTTCCGAATCTCTTCTCGCACACTTTCATTCTCAAAATTGAGATCCGCCTGATGCGAATAGAAGCGGTGCCAGTAGTAGGATTGGGCTAGATTATCCCACTCCCAGTTAGAGGATTCGTAATCCGAGAAAATAATATCTGCTTCTTTGTACTTTTCAGGCGTTTTACTCCATACGTAATAGTCCCGTTCGTTGGATTCGGCCGGAGCCCGGCGGGCTCTTTGAAACCATTGATGTTCGGTAGAAGTGTGATTTAAAATCAGGTCGATCACCACGCGAATACCGCGTCGGTGCGCTTCGTCCAATAGCCGTTGGAAATCGGCCAGTGTTCCGTAGTCGCTATGAATGGCCGTATAATTTCGGATATCGTAGCCATCATCCTTCATAGTGGAATCGTAGAAGGGAAGCAGAGAAATGCAATTGATACCTAGGTCTTCTAAATAATCTAATTTCTGGATTAAGCCCGGAATATCTCCCACTCCATTATTGGTTGAATCAAAAAAAGACCGGATGGAGAGTGAATAGAAGATACTGTCCTTGTACCAGTATGATTCGTCCAGGGAGCGTTGATTAGCCATATCAATTGCTGTTTTCTAGGATTTTGATTGGGTCGATTTTCCTACCGCTGTACTTGTAAGATGTGCAATGGGAATTTATTGGGATTTAATTGTACGAAATTCCAGTCATTTTTCCAGTTATAAACTTCATTGGTTAGCAGGTCTTTCACCAACAAATTCACCGGTTGGCCCTCGATACCCAACAGGTCCTTGGGTACTTCTACAAACCCCGCCTGGGGCTGGTGCACATCGAAGTTGACGATACACCAGATGATATCACTTCCATCTTCGCTCATTTTGACGTAACTCATGAGCTGCTTGTTATCCGTTTGCGTGAAGGTGATATTGTAGGTATCCTGCAGGGCGAGGTGATCTCTCCGAATCCAGTTGAGGCTGGTGATCACATCCGTCAAACGGTTACGAGCATCCCAATTGTATCGTTTGATCTCGTACTTTTCCGAATCGAGGTATTCTTCTTTCCCATTCGTATTACCCCGGTTGTCCAGCATTTCGTAAGCCGGACCATACAGTCCATAATTGGAAGATAAAGTGGCAGCCATAGCTACTCGAAGGACAAAGGTATTGGAGCCAGCACCCATCAATTCATAGGGCAGAATATCGGGTGTATTTGGCCAGAAATTAGGGCGGAAAAAGTCTCGCCAGTCCGTTTGGGTTAGCTCCGTCAGATACTCTTGCATTTCGGCTTTGTTATTCCGCCAGGTGAAATAAGAATATCCTTGGGTAAATCCAATCTTGGCTAGACCGGCCATTACGTAAGGACGAGTGAAGGCTTCAGATAGGAAGATCACATCGGGGTGTTCTTTCTGAACCTCAGAAATACACCACTCCCAGAATAAGAACGGTTTGGTATGTGGGTTATCGACCCGGAATATTTTTACGCCTTGCTCCACCCAGTAGATGACTACACTTTTGAGTTCCTCCCATAGATTTTGCCAATCTTCGGTCTCAAAGTTGATCGGAACGATGTCTTGATACTTCTTAGGGGGGTTCTCTGCGTAAGCGATGGTACCATCAGGTCGCCAGATGAACCATTCAGGGTGCTCTTTTACGTAGGGATGATCCGGGGCACACTGAAAAGCTAAATCCAAGGCTAGATCGATACCTAGCTTACCGGCTTCGGTAATGAGTTGCCGATAATCTTCAATAGTGCCGAGTTCTGGATGAACGGCTTTATGCCCGCCTTCGTCGCTTCCTATAGCCCACGGTGATCCGGGTTCTCCGGGCGCCGCTTTTACGGCATTATTCTTTCCTTTTCGATTGATCTTTCCGACGGGATGAATGGGTGGTAAATACAATACATCAAATCCCATCTCCGCTACCCGTGGCAAGCGTTTGATCACATCTTGGAAGGTTCCGTGGTCACCGGGGGTAAACGATGCCGAACGTGGGAACAATTCGTACCAAGTGCTAAAACGTTCCTTTGGACGGCCCACTCGTACCCGTAGGTTTCCTTCCGATTCGGAAGCGAACCGTTTGTAAGGGTAGTCGTGCAATAGTTGCTCAAATTCGGGATGCAAAACACGAGCTACCGCTTCCAGGTAGCCTTCTTCTTTGAGCAGAATAGCCGCTTCGGCCAGCAGTTTCTTACCAATGGCTTTACTGTAATTTTCCGCCGCTTCTTTCAAAAACTGAGCACCGATCTGCAGCTCAACGCCCATGTGTTGGCCAGCTTCGTGCTTTTTTACAAAACCGTAATGCCAATTGGCCAATTGGTCAATCCAACCTTCGACTTTGTATTCGTAGAAACCAATTTCCGGAAGTCGAAGCGTCGCCGTCCATTGGTCGTTCATCCCTTTTACCAAAAAGACTTCTTCCCACTTCCGCTTATTTTCCTGCTTGTATAAAAGAGAGGCTCGTACCACATCATGACCGTCTCCGTAGACGGCGGCACTGATATGGATCGGTTCATTGATGATCCGTTTGATAGCATAACGACCTCCATCTAACTGGGGGCGTACTTGTTCGATGAGGACTCTCTTTCTCATGGTAGTCGTTGGTTTTACTTTAAAATCGAGCGCAAAATTAGTTGAAAATGCACTAGGAATTCGCTTCTCAAAAAGATTTAATGTAAAAGTTACACGAAGATGCTGTTTTATTTCAATTCTAAACACATTCAAGATCCTTAACAATACGTATTCGGGGCCTTCGCATTCAACAAACCGTAAATAACGAAACTCTTTCAAAATCAAGGAAATATAATATCAAATTTATTTTGCGCTACGCCTTCGTCGGGCCCTACTATCGAACCTACCTTCCAATCCACAGAAATGCGTCGAAAGCATTTGGTCTACTGTTTTTTTGACCGGCTACTCACACTGCATCCAAGCCAGTAGCTTGGATGCAGTATTTATTTGATGTACTTTGCTATTCCCAAAGTAATACCCATGCAATTCGATACTCCAGTTTGTATCATCGGTGGCGGTCCCGGGGGAGCAGCCACAGCACTTAAGCTCAGTTATCTCGGCATTCCTTGTATGCTTTTCGAGAAAGCAACTTTTCCTCGGGATAAAATTTGTGGAGATGCTATTAGTGGAAAGGTGACGACGCTTTTGGACCGCTTAGATCCCGCTATTCTCGATCGCTTTCGCGACTCCGCCGAACGGCAAATTGGCGTTTGGGGGATCCGCTTTGTGGCACCCAACCGAAAGATATTGGACATTCCCTTTCAGAGTAACTACCGAAACCTAGATCAACACCCGCCGGGCTATGTTTCCCGACGTATGCAGTTCGATCATTTCTTGATCGAGGAGGTTAAGCGACGGGAAAATATCGAATACCACGAAGGGGTTCATATCACTGCATATACCCGGATTGAAGGTGGATACCGGGTTAAAGACCGGGCTGGCAACTTTGACGTAAGCTGCCAATTACTTATTATGGCCAACGGGGCCCATTCCTCTTTTTCTCGGAAAGAAGCGGGGCTCGTGAAAGATCCTAAACACTACGCCGGTGCCGTACGTGCCTATTACCATGGTGTGGAAGGATTACACGAAGATGGTTTTATTGAGTTACACTTTCTGAAAGAAATGATCCCTGGGTATTTTTGGATCTTCCCACTACCCAATGGCGACGCCAATGTGGGCCTAGGCATGCGCAGCGATATTCTCCGAAAGAAAGATGTAAACCTACGTCGTGCGATGGAAGATATTGTAGCGAATCATCCGGCTATTGCGCACCGCTTCAAAAATGCTCAACGAGAAGGAAAAATACTCGGCTATAGTCTGCCGCTAGGAAGTAAAAAACAAGTGCTATCCGGAGATCATTATTTACTAGTAGGAGATGCGGGTCACCTGATCGATCCACTGACTGGTGAAGGCATTGGTAATGCCGTGTACAGCGGATTTATTGCGGCTGAGTTGGCCGAAAAGTGTATTGCCCAGCAAGATTTTTCGGCGAAATTCTTAGCCGCTTACGATGTCCGAGTAGCTCGGGTACTCGGTTCCGAAATGCGGCTTTCCTATCGCCTACAACAATTACTCCAATATCCGGCGATGGCTAATTTCTTAGCCTCCCTGATCCACCGAAACCGTCGTATTCTGGATGTACTAACCCGGATGTACGATGATTTTTCCGTGCGGAAGCAACTAATCAAGCCCGCTTTCTGGATTAAATTATTTTTGGGTAAACAACCCGATTAGAAGGCTAATTCCTGCAGTTTTTCTTCGAGCCAATTGCGCTCTGCTACCATTCGCTTTTCTGCCAATCGAGCTTGTAAACGCTCTACGCGTTCGGGGTTATTAAGCGTTTTTGGATGACAGATCTGGCGTAAACTATCCAGGAAATGATTATTCCCGTCCTTTGGCTTCTGGGGAAGCCCCTGCTTGGCCAATCGAAAGATATAGACCTTGAATGCCTCCATTCTGGCATCCAGAATGGGGGAATTTAACTCGTAGTATATCTTAATTTCTAGGCGACGAGCGGCCAATTGGTAATACAGATCTTCGTATTTGGGCATCAATAAGTCTAATGACGCTTCGTAGTCCCCCTGATGAAATAAGAGATTAGCTCGGTTAAACGTATAAGCTTCTTCCGAGCTTTCGGCACCGGAAGTCACTGGCCAACGCTTTTCCAAGAAGGCGTCCACCCAAGCGTATTCCCCATTACGTAAACCAAGAGTCACCAAATTTCGGTAAGTACTCGGAGGGAGTTTCTGATCGTATAGAATATAGCCCGCCTCTAAGTGCTCTACGTACAGTTCAAAGGCGGGGCGTAAGAATTGGCTGTTGGCTTGATTACAGCGTGCACTGGCGTGGATACGAAGCAGTGATTGTAAGACTTTCTGCTGGTCAATCGGGAGTAAATGCTGGTAATCTTGTAACGAAGTACGGAGGAGATCAAAGAGCACTCGACTTTCTTCTCCGTGTTGGCGTAACAAGCGGAAGGCTTGGTAGTAAATCTGGACGACTGGTTCCTGGAGGATCTTACTTCCCTCTAAAGAGGCTAGCCACGATTCAAAGTGCTTAAGCTCATCCTCCATATCGAGGGATACATGGATGTTTTGGGCTAATTGCAAGACCGTGTATTCAAGCCGAGTAAGAATGTAGTAGCGGTCGAGCTCGAAGAACAGCTCGGGGAGGCCTAAATTTCCGGATCGTTGGTTCTTAGCACTTGCAAACAGTACTTCCTCTTTCGCTAGGAGGTACTGCAGATACCAATCCGCTTCCGAACGAACTGGGCCACCTGACCAATTACGTAATAGCTTTTTTCGTTGTTGTTCAAAGCGTTTATCTTGGCTACGGCTACGAAAGAACCGAGCCAACAATAAGCCTCCGTAATCAGTGGCACCCTGTTTTTCCAGTTCCAACTGAATGATATACTGCTCAATCCGTTTGAGCAAGGCACTCATCCGCTTTTCAATGCGCCCTTTTTGGAAGGTGTCATTGGGGTATAAGACCGAGAATACGGTTTCCTTCTCCAGTGATTCTGCCAAAAAATGGGGGGCTTGTTGGAGAATATAATCGTACAAACGCAGGATTTCGGTGGCTTCTTTTCCCTGGTAGAAATAGGAAGCCCGCAGGAAGAGCTGTAGTTTTTCCTGCTCTTCTTGAGAAAAAAGTCGTATTATTTCCAAGAGTTTGCTGTCTCGCATCCGCTTCGCTTCAATCGATCCGGCGTTTTTATGGACATTTTTTAGTAGCCCCCAATCACCTTTCTGGAAAAAGTGGAAAAAAGTGTAATACTTTTTACCCAGTCATCTTTGTAATATCACGCACAAGCACCACAAAGCACTCGCTTAAATTAAGGGATTCCCCTTAATCAAGTGGTTGGATTTAACCGAAATAGCATGAAAAAGTACATCTACACTCTCCTTCTGTGTTTAGGGCTAGGATCAGCATGGGCACAAGTGACTCCACCGGTCAATGTAACGAACGCCTCGGCCATAGCCCAAGAGATTACCGATCTTTTTGGATCTAACATCAACGTGACAACTACTCAGATCACGACCTTCTTCACCGACGAGCTTGTGAATCAGGCACCCGGTTGTGGTTATCCCGATGGGCAAATGGTCAATTACGATGCCACCTCGGCACAATTTGCCTGGACACCCGTTCCCGGTGCCCAGAAGTATTTTCTGCACTACATGAACTTACTGACTGGTGTTACGGGACACGAATCCTTTTCCCCCGGTGATCCATTGATTGTAACTGGACTACCCGACGGCCTTTACCTGTTTACTTTCCAAAATGCCTGCGGCCCACAAAGCCGAGGGGCATTAGGAATTATTATTGCTGATAAAGATATCATGATTACCATTGGCCCTAACTTTGACTGCCGCTGTAAAAGGCTTGGGCAAAGTATGATTGCGGACGATTTCCAGTTGCCAGCACCGGCCCAGTTCCTCTTAGTTCTGGACGACACCAACAATGGGGAGGACGAAGACGCCATTCTGGAATTCTCTACCACCTTAGTTGAAACCCCACTAGGAGATCAAGTAGCCGCACAGATATATCCATTCTGTGGAGCACAAGGGATAATGACCGAAGACCATGGAATCTTTTATCCTGCGTTTGATCCAACGGGTACCATTTATATCAATGATGGTCATTTGGAGCTTGATCTGAATGCTTCGGTTGACGTATTTCTGCGCACCTGCAAACCAAGCAATCCGCAAAACGCGAATTTACGAAATCAGCGTGTCGCAGGCACTGGAGTTCCTTCTACCCCATCCATTCTACCCAATCCGGTACGTTCGACCTATACCATACTGGGACCTAGCAGTAAAACTGGCTACATTCAATACTCCTGGTTAAGTATGGATGGACAAATTCTGTGGAATAAACGGGTTTCTGTCAGCACAGAAGAACCTTGGAAGATCTCGGATCATTTCCCAACTGGGTACGCCCCTGGATTGTATCTGCTACAAATCGAACAGGATGGAGAACGAACTTTTCACAAGGTCATTCGGCAATAAGCTCCGTTGAATCAAAAGCACTGGTTAAAACGTACACTTTCCAAGTATCCTAACAGGACACGAAAAAAGGGCAAAATCTGTAATACTTTCTAGTCTTCTAGCGCCGCAACTTTGAATCGTATTCAAATCGAAAAACAAAATTGCACGATCATGAAACTGTTCCGTATTCCATTTTTTGCCCTTTTAGCAACGCTATTTGTAATTGGCTGTGCTAAAGAAGAACCAAGCGCTCCGGAAGTTTTCAATGCCGAAGTAGAGGAGATCCTGTCCATTATTGAAGAAACGAACGAAACGGCTGATCTCCCCGTCGATCTATCTCGTAGGCAAATTGCGGAGGCCTTGGAAGGGGATGTAAAGTCCGATTGTCCAGCCGGTGAATGTTGCCTTACTGCCTACGCTTTCTCCCAGGTCTTAATCTATAACGGTTGTACTAGCGGTTGTCCGGCATCGGTTGACCTCAACTGTGATGGTATTGTTAGCGCTGCTGATATTCTTATTGCATTAGCTAACTATGGTTGCGACGATGTTGTACCGGTTATAGTTACCAATAGCGGCAGTACGAATATTCCTATTTATAATCAAGCGGACGGGCTCCTCAAAAACTACAGCACGATCAACGGTGATCTATGGTTTACTACAGGGGCCTCCGTATCCACTAACTGGTATGTAAACGGCGTATTAGTCTCGACCAATAACAGTTTGCAACTGCAATACCCCGGTGCTAAAGGTAGTTCTTTCGATGTAGCGATTCCCTGTCGCGGTTATTACGAGATCACCATGGAAGTTACAGTAGAATGTCAGACTTATTCTTTTACCGACTGTTACTACATTGGCTTGCCTGGTCTTCCGTCTTGTGGGAATACCGATTGTAATTAAATCCTTTGCAACCTACATAAATGAATATTTTGACCGAGGAGAATTTTGTTCAGATCAAGGCGCGCAGGGCTAGTAGCCATAGCTACGAAGGCGAGCACGCAACGACGAGCTGGACAAAGGTACGCGTCAAAAAGATTAGAAATTTAGGTTGCAAAGTACTAAACGCTATTTATTGGGTTAAATCCTAGTTTATGCGGGACTTGGCGAAGGCCAAGTCCCGTTTTATTTGGGTTCATTTTAATCATTTGGAGCTGTCAAATGGACGTCAAATGACTGCATGGCATTATAATTTTACACTCTTTCCTCAACCCAATTATGAATTCTTGCATTCCGCTGGTGTTCTCGCATTTTTGAATTAAGTCCGACCACCATGCGAATTGCTTTACCCAAAGCTGGTTTGTACGCAAGCCTGCTTATTCTCGTCCTTTTCCTACTTGGCAACTCCAACAATCCACCGAACGGCCGCACGGGTGCTCCCGGTGATCAACTTTGTTCCTCTTGCCACAGTAGCGGGTCGATGAACGGAACGATTTCATTAAGCGGTTTACCCGCAAACATTCAGCCGAATACTACTTATTCTTTAACGCTCACGTCTACCCTTACCTCCGGGAATGCAAGCACCGCTGGTTTTCAAATAGTTGCCCTCAATAGTAATAATCAGAATGCGGGTGACATGATCCCCATCGGTTCAGATGTAGGAACTAATACTTCAGGCGGGCGCGAATACATGGAACAACGAGGCGATAAATCTATAAATGGAGGGCAAGTGTCTTGGAATTTTGACTGGGAATCGCCAGCTAGCGCTACCGGTAGTGGCGATATCACCTTTTACGCCAGTGCAGTACTCGCTAATAATAACGGCTCTACCTCCGGCGACCGCGGGATCAATACTAGCTTTATCACCAATCTAAGTGGTGGTGGAGGTGGTGGCTTACCCGTTACGATCTCCATTGTGAACACAAATAATGTAGACTGCTTTGGCGATAATTCTGGATCGGCAACGGCCTTTGCCTCGGGCGGTAACGGTACCCTAAGCTACAACTGGTCCAATGGCCAATCGGGGCCAACCGTCAGTAATTTAAGTGCTGGCACCTATACAGTGACTGCGAGCGATGGTAGTGGAAACGCGGGAAGTACCTCGGTAACGATCACGCAACCAAATAGTCCACTGAACCCCTTCCCTACTTCTCAAAATAACGTCCTTTGCTTTAATGAAAATACAGGATCTGCCTCCGTTTCGGCGGTCGGCGGAACGCCTCCGTACAGCTATGCTTGGTCCAATGGTGCGCAAGGTAATAGTGTCTCCAACCTGGGAGCTGGCCTGTATACGGTAACCGTAACGGATGGGAATAATTGTACCGAAACGGAGACCTTCAATCTTTCGCAGCCGACACAGCTCATTGCATCGAATGCAACTGTCAATAGTATCTCCTGCGCCGGAGAATCCGACGGAGGTATTATCCTTTTCCCAAGCGGAGGAACACCACCGTACATAGCCAATTGGTCCAATGGAACTTCCGGTACTAATATCAGTAATCTCTCGGCGGGAACCTACACCGTTAGCGTAACGGATGTCAATCAGTGCGAAGCCATTGCCAGCTATACCATTCAGCAACCTTCGGCCTTAAATTTTTCCCCGATTAACGTAGAAGATGCCGATTGCTTTGGAGAAAATAGCGGTAGTGCGACTGTACAAGCCAGCGGAGGAACGGCTCCGCTCAGCATCAGTTGGTCAAATGGAGCTGCCGGAAGTACCGTAAGTAATCTAGCAGCGGGCACCTATTCTGCTATCGTAACCGATGCCAACAATTGCACCGAAACCTTATCAGTGACTATTGGCGAACCTGCTGCCTTGGCTATTACCACTTTCACTAGTTCGGATGTTTCTTGTTTTGGAGATAACGATGGAAATGCTAGCATCCAAGCCCAAGGAGGAACAGCACCCTATTCTTACGAATGGTCCAACGGCGAAAGTGGAAGCAATGTGCAAAATTTATCAGCCGGTTCTTACACCGCCTCAATCATCGATGCCAATGGATGCTCATTCATACAAGACTTCACCATTCATGAACCAGCTGCTTTGTCCACCGATCAGTTAAACATTACTGCGGTCGATTGTAACGGCGAAGCAAATGGTGCCATTGAGTTAATCGGAATTGGCGGCACCGCACCGTATACCTATCAGTGGTCCAATGGAGCCAATGGGCCAAGTATTAATAATTTGATCGCCGGTACCTATACGCTAACGATCACCGATGCTCAACAATGTAGTTTTAGCACTAACTTCTTAGTCGAAGAACCGAGTGCCCTAGCTATTGATAACATTCTGGAAACTGACGTTGCCTGTTTTGGAGAAGCCAACGGTAGTGCCGAGATCATCGCTTCAGGGGGTACCGCACCTTACGCCTACCAATGGTCTACGGGAAGCATTAACTCTAGCCTCAATGGTCTCTCGGCCGGTACTTATGTATTTACGGTCACCGATTCCAATGGCTGTAGCACCGTTTCTTCGGCTACCATCAACGAACCAGCCCCACTCGTCAGTGTCAGTAGCACCGTAGAGGTGGACTGCTTTGGGGCTAGCACCGGCTCAGCTAGCATAAGCAGCCAGGGAGGAACGCCCCCCTACTCCTATGAATGGTCCAATGGGCAGAATGGTGCGAATCAAAATAACTTAGCAGCCGGTACATATACAGTTACCATAGAAGATGCCAATAGTTGTATCGAAATACAAAGCCTGGAGATAACCGAGCCACAGCCTCTAAGTATTTCAAGCCCTAGCGTTTCATCAGTCTTGTGTTTTGGAGAAGCCAACGGTTCCATCGAGTTATCGCCAGCGGGAGGAACAGCACCCTACCAAGCCGATTGGTCGAACGGAGGTAGCGGCTTAAATCTGAGCAACCTCGCTGCGGGAAGCTATCAAGTAACGATCACGGATGCGAATCTGTGTACCCTGATTGAGACTATCAATATTGACGAACCCGAAGAACTGGTTACGATCATCAACTCCACCGATGAATCCGCTAGTGGTACTAATGACGGAACCGCTAACGCGATTCCTTCCGGCGGGATGGCGCCTTTCAACTTCCAATGGTCAAATGGGGAAAATACAGCCGCCATTAATAATCTGGCACCTGATACGTATCAAGTTACGATTACCGATGCCAATGGATGTACAACCGTTGCGGAAGCCATTATCAACCCATTTGACTGTGGCCTGGCCGCCAATGTAGTCAGTGTGAATATTAGTTGTGCCGGGGAAGCCAATGGAGCGGCTTCCATCAATACCCAAGCGGGAACGGCACCTTTCAGCTTTGTCTGGTCGAACGGAGCAAATACCTCGACGATTGAGAATTTAACACCCGGTTTTTATACGGTAACAATCACGGATGCCTCAAACTGTGGGCTCGTGGAAACGATTGAAATCACCGAGCCTGCTGCCCTATCGAGTTCCTTTGACATTGCCAATCCAATCTGTGCCGGAGAAAGTAATGGCTCAGCTACGGTGGAGGTAGTAGGAGGTACCGCCCCCTTCAGCTATTTCTGGTCCAACGATGCAACGACACCGCAGATCGACGGCTTACCCGGAGGTACTTATTCGCTCACCATAACGGACGCCAATAATTGTGCCTTGATCGAGTCTATCACCCTAGAAGAACCCATTGAGGTATCCAGTACTTTACTCATCGAGGAAGATGCTACCTGCCCCGGAGAAGAAAACGGCCTTATCGAAATTGAAGCGAATGGAGGTACGGGCATTTTGGCCATAGAATGGTCTAATGGAGCCTCCGGACCTCTATTGGTAGACATTGGAGCTGGAACCTATACCGCGACCATTACCGATGAAAACGGCTGTACAGCACAAACTACGGTATCCATTGACGATACGGATACCGCTCCTCCTACCGCCATTGAAAATAGTCTAGAAGTTGCTCTAGATGCCAATGGCCTTGCTACCGTCTTACCTATTGAAGTAGGTAGTGAGAGTTTCGATAATTGCTCTGAGGTAACCTTGGCGTTATCCCAAACGGATTTCACTTGCGCCGACATCGGAGCACAATCGGTTCTACTGACCGTAACCGACGCAGCGGGTAATGAAAGTAGCATTACCGCAACGATTGATGTAGTGGATTTACTACCCCCAACGATCGATTGTCCATCTGATATTGTTAGTAATAATTGTGGGGAGGCCATCAACTACACCATCGACGCCCAGGATAACTGTGAAATAACCAGCGTCAATCTAATCGAGGGATTGGGTAGCGGGGCCGTTTTCCCAGTCGGTATCACCACCGAATCGTACGAGGTGATTGATGCCAGTGGCAATGCTACCGTTTGTTCATTCACGATAACGGTAGAATCTACCCTCGAAGAAGATGCCCCTACCCTCGTTGAGCCTTGTTTCGGTGCCGCAGATGGGGCTATTAGCTTGAATGTTCTTGGAGGAACCCCTAGCTACAGCTTCGAATGGGACATCCCCAATGTCGGTGATGTTAGCCAGGTTAGCAATCTAGCGGCGGGAACGTATTCCTATACCGTGACCGATGCGGGTGGTTGTGTATTACTAGGTAGTATTGATCTCGACGCATTACCCGCGATTGAGTTAACAGACATCGAGGTAACACCCGCAAATACGGGCCAAGCCAACGGAGCTATTGATATTAGTGTCAGCGGCGGCCAAGCACCCTACCAGTACACTTGGACCTTAGATGGAACCTTGGTGAGCGAAGAAGAAGATCCTAGCCAGCTAGCCCCTGGAACGTACATCGTCTCCATCGAAGATGCCAACGGTTGTAGCGTCAGTAGTGAAGAAATTCTATTGGAAGAATTAACGAATACCGCTGAGTTGAGCATCTTGGGCCAATTAACGATTGCACCAAACCCAACCAGCGGCCGATTGGAGATCATACCAGAAGGCTTACTCGATGGCACCTGGCAGGTTCGTATTTTGGACCTGCAAGGTCGTACCGTTTGGGCGCGTAGCTTTACACAAAATCTGCCAGCTTCCATTTCCGTGGAATTGAGTGAAGAACCGGCCGGCATTTACTGGGTGCAAATGATTCACGCCGAGGGTATCCTTTTAAGGAAGGTGGTTAAACAATAGAATAGGCACTAGTTAAACTAAAAGTTCGCCTGATCCCGAGGTCTCGGGATCAGGCGAACTTATTCACCGGCGAACTTACTTAAAAGTCATTCACCCCATCACTTCACCAATTGCAGCTTCATCTTCTGAATTCGATCTTCCAGCTTCTCGGAAGTTAAGCGTTCTCGAAGGCGGTCAACCAAAAGGTGGAAAGATAAAGGAGTGGCTTTCGCCGGAGTAGTCAGTACAATGCGTTGCTGGTTGATTCGTTCTAGTGCTTGTTGTAGGCGAGCTTGCTGAATACTAAAAGTCATCACCTCTTCGTACGATTGTTGCAAGAGTAAATTATCCGGTTCATAATCGCCAAAAACTTCAAAGAATAGCCGAGAAGATGATTGCAAATGACGATCCTTTTTGGGTTTACCCGGATAGCCTTTGAAAATCAATCCCGAAATACTGGCAATATCGCGGAAACGACGGCCAGCCATTTCGATGGAGTTAATACTGGCTTGTACATCTCGCGATAATCTACGGGTTGCCAGTAAGCCATCCTCCAGGGCTTCGCGGATTGGAATGGGTTGATCACACAGTAATTCGAAACCGTAGTCACTCATCGCAATCGTAAAACTCAAGGGCTGAATCTCCGCGAGCCGGTAAGCAATCAAGGCGCTCATACCCTCGTGTACATAGCGTCCTTCCAGCGGGTACATCACCAGGTGATAGCCTTCCCTACTTTTGAAGTATTCGATGAGAAACTCGTCTTCTCCGGGCATGTGTGAGCGGTCGGCTTGCAACTCGGTTAAGGGTAGTATCTTTTGCAATTCGGGTTCTTTGACTCGGCCGGTTGCTAATTCGGCCATCTTGATGCGAATCATTTCTGACAACTCCGATGAAAAGGAAATACGTCCACCCAACCAGGTGGGTACCTTTCCCGTTTTGCGCTTCGATTTTTTGACCTGGACCATCATGTCTTTGATTCGCACCAATTCCAAGCTACGCCCAGCAAACCAGAACACATCGCCAGGGCTCAATTGGCTAATAAAGCGTTCTTCTATGGTCCCAATGCGGCCGCCCGTTAGGTACTTCACGTTGAGGTTTGCATCACTACTAATCGTACCAATGGAGAGTCGATGGCGCAGAGCAATGCGTTTGCTATTCACTTTATAGACGCCATTCTCGACAATGACTTTTCGGTATTCATCGTAGGCTTCTAAAGATTCTCCTCCGGTTACAATGAAGTGCAGGCACCAGGCCCATTCATCTTGGGTGATACTCTGAAAACAGTGGGTCTGTCGAACTTCTTCAAAGATTTCATCGGGGCGAAATCCTTCGGATACCGCCAACGTAACCAAGTACTGAACTAACACATCGAAACAGCGAATATGAGGAATACGCGATTCGATCTGTTTGCGTTCGATTGCTTCCCGCAGGGCGGCGGCTTCGATCAATTCTAAACTATTGGTCGGCACGAAATAGATCGTGCTTAATGCTCCAGGCTGGTGACCACTCCGGCCGGCTCGTTGTAAAAAGCGAGCGACTCCCTTTGGGCTTCCGATCTGGATAATCGTCTCGACCGGTCGAAAGTCTACCCCTAAATCTAAACTCGACGTGCAGACAACGGCTTTGAGCTGTTCTTCGTGTAGGGCATTCTCTACCCAATCCCGTAAATCTCTAGAGATCGAGCTATGGTGCATCGCCATTTGTCCGGCTAAGTCTGGGTCTACCTCCAACAAATTCTGGTACCAAATTTCGCATTGAGCGCGGGTATTCGTAAAGATGAGGGAGGTCTTACTTTCGGCCAGAATGGGGAGTAATTTCGGTAAGAGTAAAATCCCCAAATGCCCGGACCAGGGGAAACGTTCAATCTCATCGGGCAAGATGGTATGAATATTCAGCTTTTTCTCAATATCTGCTCGCACGATCCGGTGCGGTTTTGTGGGAGAAGCTTTCCCCAGCAATACTTCGATCGCTTCCTCCATATTGCCGATGGTTGCTGAAATACCCCAAACCTTAAAATTGGGTAACATCCCTTTGAATCGGGACAGGGCTAGTTCTACCTGCACACCACGTTTAGAGCCAATCAGCTCGTGCCATTCGTCGACCACAACCGTACTCAATTTGCCGAAGTAGTCCGGGTAGCCTTTACCAGAAAGGAGGAGGTGCAAACTTTCTGGCGTAGTAATCAGCACCTGTGGAGGCTTAGACTTCTGTTTGGCTCGCTCGCTGCTGCTCGTATCGCCGGTCCGGATACTCACTTTCCAATCTAGCCCCAATTCATTTGCCGCCCGTTGGCCTGCTTTGGCAATATCTTTGGTGAGGGCGCGAATGGGGGTGATCCAAATCGCCCGAAGCCCCTTCGTTTTCTTACCCGTTCGTTCTTCTTCGGCCAGGGCTTCCAGCAGGATCGGCATAAACAGTGCATAAGTTTTCCCACTGCCCGTTGGTGCATTTACGAGGCCAGAATGACCGTGTAAATGTGCTTCCCAGGCTTCTTCCTGAAAAGGAAAAGCTTGCCAGCCTTGCTGTGCAAACCACGATTTGCCGCGTTGGAGGTATCTTTGCACCGATTCCATCGATCACTAAACAGAAGGGTTACCTGATGGTTGCCCGTTCAATATATTTTCATGCGTTTGACCCGTAGCATTTTTTTCGGTTTACTGCTTTGCCTTACCGCCTGTCAGTCTAGTGAAGTTCCTCTTGCCCCTGGCCATCGCCTTAGTCCTTTTCAGTCTTATGTCCCCGGTACCTACTCTTTCGCGAGCACGACTTTAGAAGACCCTGCTCTTCGTATTCAGACCAAAGAATTCATCTGGGATGCCCAGGGAACCCAGTTGATCGGCGCCTCGGTAAGCACTACACCAGAACAGCAAACCGGAGAGAGGGGTAGCACTTGATACTGGAAGGAGGAGACAATGAAGCGGATATACTCTGCTGGGACGCATTCTATGCACTTTTGAATGACATGGTTTGCATTCTGGTCGCGAACACAGCGCATGACATGTCCATCTAGTTCTGCTACAAGTTGCTTCTGTTGTTCTAAATCAATCACCTTTTGAGAAATAGTCTGATGTCAGTAAATAAAGAGAGTCTTACAGGAAAGTATACGTGAGCGTACCTCTAAAGCCTTCTGAATCACTCTACACCCGTACATTTGCAAGGATAGACTCAAAACGTGCCCCATGAACTCTTCCGCTAGCTCGTGCCGCTGCTTGTGACTTCCAAGCTCGAAAAACTTTTGAACGACATAGTTGCCAAAGACATCACTCATGAGCTTGAGAGCCGATCCGCGAACCTCCTGGAAAATTATATCCTTGTCCTCTTCAGTACAACTTTCTAGCTTTTGCTGGATAAAACGGCTTCCGTACTGGTCGCTACTAAACTCGATCACATAACCGAAGATATCTGATAACTCTAATCGTTTCTTCCCGCTATTGTTTTTTACTTCGTCTAGTAGGAGAGACACTCCCATTTC
>JBCDIO010000004.1:0-18999 GCA_038748815.1 Bacteroidota bacterium | reverse complement strand
GCTCCTCATAATCAGGGACGCCCCACCAAGATGTTTTCCTTAAAAGATCTACAAGATTGCGGTCACCAATTTGAACTATCTGGCCGAGTTTCTGCAATTCACTGATCATTTTTTGGCTTAGTCCGCTTGGTGTCAAAACGGAAAGCGCAAGCAAACGCTCTAGGTCATGAATTTCAAGGCCAAGAGCGTTGGAAACACCCCTTACTCGAGATAGTTCGCGATGCGCTAATTCAAGCATCAAATCAGCCGTCAAACCTTGTGATACTGGGTTAGGTGCTAGCTTAACACCAAGATCTGGATTAGTCTCAGCGGTATTTAGTATACCCAATTCAGCCCATTCAAAACTGGCGATACCCGTTGAAGAACCTTCGAAATCGAAGAAGTGAATCCGGTAAACGGTTCCGTCTCCAACCTTAATTAAATAGCTTATGTCGGTATCCAAAATCCAGCCATCCTGGAAACTAAAGAATTTCCAATCCCAGCCAACTAAGTCTACCTGGCTAGAGAAATCTTCTGCGTATCCAAGATCTACTTCGTCTGGGTTAACACCGTCTATTACAGCTACTTGTGTTTCAGGACCACTGTGAACACCAGTTACATTATAATCAACCAATGTTCCATTATCATCAAGAATGGTATAGTAGCGAGTGAACAGAATATCCCAGTTAGTTGGAGATGCTATTACACTTCCTTGGTCGAAAGAGAATAAAGCAAGGGCACCAGCCTGCACGTTTTTGTCAATCGTTACCGTCGTTTCGTTGCCACCATCAAGGTCGGCGTATTTTACATTGTAGGTAGTAATGGCCAAGCTTTCAATCATGAACTTCTTGTAAGCTCCGCTCCGCAACTTAATGACGAATACTTGTTCTCCAATCACGGTCATTGAACCACCGTCGTAAGTACCCCAACCGTAATCAGCAATATTGGATTCGTCGCGGCCAGCATTACCAGCACCATATAACCAACTGGCTTCATCGTTGAATAAGCGTTCTCCGAGAACGGCTGGGTCAACATTATCGTTGAAGTCATCCGTTGGAGCATGGTATAGCTCTACTTCTGGTAGTGGATCAGCGAAAGAAAAGGCAGTTGCCTCGTTTACTAAAATACCGGCATCTTGGAAGCCAACCGCCGTGAAAGCGATATCCCAGTCGGTATTTTCAATGGTCTCCACAGCTTCCATTTGTGCCAAGTTGAAATAGGCTTGTTGGCTGTACATAGGACCAGCACTAATTTGTGCGAAACCAGACTGTGCAATGGAAGCCTGGGCTACAAGAGCAATCAAGGCTCCTGCTAAAGTGAGTTTTGTAAAAGTTTTCATTCCCATACAGATGCTTATTTAGATTGATTCTACGCAAGCAAAGGTATATTCGGATAAATCCGCTAGGAATACCTAAATACTTGGGGCCTCTTCTATTATTAGGTATGTGGGTGCCTAATATTTGTTATTGGCTAGATACCTATTATTAGGTACTGCTTAAATTAAAGCCTGCAATACATGGGCTTTCCACGGATGTAGGAGCTTGAGTGGGCTAATGAAGGAAGGAGAATATTCTTCTCGAAAAGAACGTAGGCGGCGAGTAAAATGACTAAACATTGACTAAAAAAGCGGGCTGCTTTTGGGCAGCCCGCTTTTTGTCTTTCAATTTATAGATCCAATAGCATAGAAACTGGATCTTCGAGTAATTCCTTTACCTTAACTAGGAAAGTCACAGAGGTACTTCCATCAATGATTCGATGATCGTACGAAAGGGCTAGGTACATCATCGGGCGAATCTCTATTTGTCCGTTTACGGCAACCGGGCGCTCCTTAATCCCGTGCATACCGAGAATGGCCGACTGCGGCTCGTTAATAATTGGCGTACTCAACAGTGAGCCGAATACCCCTCCATTGGTAATGGTAAAGGTACCACCACTCATTTCTTCCAGGGTCAATGCTCCGTTGCGTGCTTTTCCAGCCAGTGCTTTCACGGCATTCTCAAACTCTGCAAAATTCATAGATTCTACATTACGCACTGGAGGTACTACTAGACCATTCGGAGTAGATATAGCGATAGAGATATCCACGAAGTCGTGGTAGATGATCTCATTGCCATCGATCTGCGCATTGACATCTGGCATCTCCATAAGGACCTTTGCGCAAGCTTTGGCAAATAGTGACATGAAGCCAAGCTTAATACCGTACTTCTCTACGAATTTTTCTTGGTAGCGTTTCCGCAGCTTCATGATCTCGCTCAGATCCACTTCGTTGAAGGTGGTTAGCATTGCGGTTTCATTCTTCGCAGAAACCAAACGGCGAGCAATCGTCCGACGCATGCGGCTCATCTTCTTCCGGTTGGTTTCACGACTGTACGCTACCGAAGGTTGTGCGACTGGAGGTGGACTAGGAGCTGCCGGTGCTGTTTTGGCAATTGGTTGGGCTGCTTCTGCATCCTCCTTTGTGATACGTCCGTCGCGCCCAGAACCCGTCACCTGACTCGGATCAATGCCTTTCTCTTTGAGAATCTTGGCAGCCGCAGGAGAAGGGTGTCCGGTTGCGTACGTGGTTTTATTATCTGCCGTAGCAGTAGTTGGCTGAGGTGCTTCTTCTTTTACTTCTTCCTTCGGAGCCTCCTGTTTTTCGGCAGCCGGAGCGGCGGGTGCGTCGCCACCCCCAGATTTAGCTACGCTGGTATCAATTTTGGCTACTAGTGCTCCGATTTCCAGATCGTCTCCTTCGGCCGCTATGTAGATGAGCTTTCCAGCGGCTTCGGCCGGAAATTCCAAGGTAGCTTTATCCGATTCAAATTCGCAGATGGGTTCGTCGAGTTCAACGTAATCACCATCGCTTTTCAACCATTGGCTTAGGGTAACTTCGGTAACCGACTCACCAATGGTCGGTACTTTCATTTCAATAACACTCATAAAGATTACAGGAGGTTATATGGTTAGTCAGTTTTTTGCTGTATAGCTCGGGCGAAATTAAGCAAAATTTGGGCCTAGTGCTCGATTCCTTGATTCCTGTTTTCCGAAAATCATCGTTTCAAGACAAATTTTTGGATTCGTCCGACCCCCAATTCTTTTCCTTCGCTCGATATATACAGCGTTCCGTCATTAGCAAAACACATTCCTTCGGGTTGTGGATGAATTTTTTTGCTCAATTTTTCAATGTATAGGATCTTTCCATCCGTATCCAGCACCATAAAAACCTTCCCAACGGAAGAGGTGAGGAATAAATGCCCCGTTCCTGGCTGAATAGCGATGGCCGATGGAGCTAGGGTAAAGGAGGGATGACTTGGGTCAAAAAACTCTACTAATTTCTCCAATTTTGGGATCGTCGTATTTTGTTGTAGAAACTCGTTGACCCGGGCGCGCACGATCTGCTGGTAGGGGATTGTATCTACGGTCTTCGTCTCCAAATCAAAGGAGTATATATTTTTCACTTCAACATCTTGACCCTTGATGCCCGCTTGGCCTTTACAAGCCAGGAGGAGTTTATCCCCTTCCCGATTGAAACAAAAGCCTTCTACATCATTTTCCTTACCCAAAACGGTATTGTACTTGGTAACCTCCTGGCCTTCAGTTCCGAAATATTTCACCTCATAGATAGTACCGGAGCTTTTGACAATGTAGGCATCCGAGCCTTTGACTTCAATTCCCTCGTAGTCTCCGGTTTTCCAGAATGGGATTTCCTGGAGAATCTTGCCATCCTGCGGATCTAAGAGATAAATGATGCCTAGCTCGTCATTGACCGCTGCGATTCGGGTATCCCGGTAGGCCATGCTCAAACCAGAAATTTCGTTGAGTGCAGGAGCCAGTTCCATAGTCTGGTCGGGTTCTCTCAAATGATAGGGAAAATGGTATCCTTCAGCCATATAAACTACTGGATTTTCGGTCTCAGAATTAGAAGGAGATTGGCATTGTGTTAATAAAAAAGCGATGCTGATCAGAAAGCTACCGTAAGTCATCGGATAATACATTTAAGATGTCTTAGCGGCTTTCAGGGAATTGATCCGCTGTTGGTACACAAACTTTGGTGTGGCCGCGTACAAATTTTCAAAGAGAGCTAAGGCTTCGTCGCGCTCGGCTGGATTGAGGGTGATTTGTTGTTGTAGGAACAGGATCGAGGCACGATCGTTCGCTGTTGTGTGTTTTTGGAGGAGTTGCTCAAGGTAGGGGAGTGCTTCTTTTCCCTTGCCTTGGCGAATCATAAGCTGAATCTCCAATTGGCAAACATTGAAAATTAATTCTTGATTGCCCAAGGACTCGGAGAGTGGTTTTACCTCCTTTAGGATTTCTGTGATTTCATCAAAACGCCCAATTTCTAGGAGTACGAGGCCTTTCTCATATAGACTATTACAAAGTACTAGTCGGTTATTGATCTTACGGGTTAAAGTAATGGCTTCGTTATAGAATTCCAGGGAGGTTGGATAGTCTTGCACGAAGTAATGAATATCTCCAAGGGTGTTGATGGCTTTGGCCAATCCTTTTTTATAGCCCAATTTCTCGCTGATTCGTTGGGCCTCTTTCAAATGGTCGATCCCTTCTTCGAATCGGCCGGTAATACTCAATAGTTCACCAATCAAATTGAGTGCGATGGCTCGACCCTGCTTATCCCCAAGTTCCTCCGCGAGCTGTAAATCGCGTTGGAAATGTTTCATAGCTTGGTCGTAGTATCCTTTGCGCTCAAAAACGGAGCCGAGGCAACCAATTGCAATAGAGCTAAGCTGCTTATTGCCTAGTTCGTCCGAAAGATCTAACCCCCGTTGTAGATACTGATGCGCTGCGTCGTAGTCGCCTTTCTCAAAATAGAGAATGCCGGTATTGGTACATAAATAAGCCATACCGTATTTGTCACCCGCCGCTTGGCTCACTTCCAGTTGCTCGCTCAACCACCGGATACCTTCGTCGTATTGCCCTTGGTTCATGAAGGTGAGCCCAAGGCTGGCTACAATATGCGCATTCTTAGTATCGGGTCGATTTCCTTGGTTGAGTTGAATACTTTTCCGGAAATAGTCCTTGGCTTGATCGTATTGTCCCTGGCGGAAGAATAGATTCCCAAGATCTCCATTGACTTTGGCAATGCCGATGGGGTCCGGAATGGTGTCAAAGAAGTTTTCGGCGATTTCTAAGTATAGCTCTGCATCTTGGTAATTACCCTGCAAAAGCAGAATGTGTCCCAAGGCATTATTGGCGCGGCCGAGTAAAACTTTATCGTTCAATGCTTGGGCAATAAGTAGGGCTTTATTGTAGATTTCCACCCCTTCTTGCCATTGTCCGACGAGTTCTAAAACCTGGCCAATCCGGATGAGGGTCTTGAATTCCAAAACCCGATCATTCCCTTGTTCTAAGAAGCGTTGAAGCTTCCCATAGAGGTTGAGTGCTTGTTGGTTTTGGTAGTTATTCTTAGCGTGATCGGCGGCTAGAATTAAATATTCTTGGGTTTTATTGGCGACCTCCGCTTGCTCGTAGTGGAAGGCAAGGTCTACGTATTTCTGCTCCAACTGCGTTTGGTATACCTTTTCAATGGCTTTAGCAATAGTCAGGTGTAACTCTCGCAAGCGGGTACGGAGTTGCATATCGTAAGCCACCTCGCGTAAGAGCGAATGTTTAAAGATGTACCGCAATTCGTTCATAGCCCGCCAGATTTGGCTGCGTTCGGCCACGTTGATCTGCTCGGTCAGTACGGTTTGCACATCTCCTTCTTCCTCTTGAAAGGCATTTTGGTTTTTCATAACCTCTGACAAGACCGGCACCTCAAATTCTCGGCCAATTACGGCAGCGGCCTTTACGGTCTCTTGCACGAGGGAAGAAAGTCGGTCGATTCTGGCGGTCAGAATGGCGTTGATCGAATTCGATAACTTGATGCTGGCATCTTTGATATGCCAAACCTCTTCCTTGCGATCCAGCAAATTACTCTCCGAGAAGTACTCAATGAGCTGCTCAAGGTAAAATGGATTACCGTTGGTAGTCCGAATGAGTAGCTCGGTAAATTCTTGACTGATGGGCCCACCCAGTGTATTTTCGGCGAAGGTGCGTAGGGTGAGCGGATCTAGGGACTGAATCTCCACTTCGAGCAATGGTAGTTGGCCATTCTTTAGGGCAGAAGGTTTGAACAGGATTGGTTTCCCACCTTCATCATTGTACCGACTGGAGGCGAGTAGAGAGATAGAGGAGCGGCGCACTCTTGGCAGAAGCCGGTGCACTAATTCTCGCGAATCGTCATCCATCCAATGGGCATCATCCAATTCGATGACGGTATGTCGAATGAGGCTCTCGGTCAGAAAGAGGTTGATGATGGCTCCCTGGGTATTTTCGTATCGACCTTTGGCATCGAGCTCATTCCAGATAGAGTCCTTTGTCTTCAACCCAATTAATTCAGACAGAATGGGACGGGTTCGTTCCAGTTCTCGTAGGTAGGGCAGAATGTTCGTATTAGTGGCCCCTTTTAATTCTCGAAGTAGTTGGTTATACCTTCGGTTAAAGGCCGTTCGGTTTTGGCGTTCGGTCTTTTTGGGAGCTTGATTGAAATAGCCCTTTAAGAAGTAGATAAATGCATTAAAAGGTTTGCGTAGAATTTGATCCGAGTGGCAAGCAAACCAATTGACTGGATTTTTTTGATCCAATTGTTGGTGAAGTTCGAAGGCCAACCGAGATTTACCGATCCCCGCTTCCCCAAAAATATAGGCCAAACTACCTTGGCGTTTTTCTAGGTGTTCGGTTATGTAGCTGTAGAGTCGGCTAAGTTCTTTTTGCCGCCCAATCATCTGTCCGGCGTAGGTAGGTTCGATGAGCGAGCTTCGCCCGTTGAGTTTAAAGGTGGGGACTGGGCCCCGTATTCCTTTGTAGCGGATTTTCCCTTTATGGGTAAATTGAAATCCTAGTTGCTTACTAACTTCCTCGTCGACTAGCACTTCGTTCCAGGCTGCGTAGGTCATCAGCCGAGCGGCTAAATTGACTCGGTTACCAACGGCGGCATACTGACAACGTTCTTCTCCACCTACCATGCCGGTATAAGCTAGACCAGATGTGATACCGATGCGGAATTTTAGGCTGCCTCGTTGCTGCAAGGCTTTAAGACGATCTTGTAAGACGGCTACAAACTCCAGTGCGCGTTCCTGATTATTCTCAAAGGAAACCGGTGCGCCAAAGAAAGCGACTAAAACACCGCCTTTGTCGCCGAAGTCCACTTCTTTGAAGTATCCCGAGAAATTGAAGATTTCTTCTAGGAAGATGGATACAAAGTCATTGAGTTGCTCGTGGGTAGAGACTCCCGTGAAAGAGCAGAAAACCGAAATGACGGATCGGAACTCACCTAGACCCCCGTAGTTCAATACTGGGTCTGGTAGATATTGGTTGGCGATTTCCAAGTTGGCGGGGGGTAATTCTACAGGCTGGGGTAGACGGGCCCGGTGTTTGGAACCGGTGTATAGAAAGAAGTTTGGATGACCGAAGTTAGCTACCGGGAAGTTAGAGGGTAGACAATTGCGCAAGGCTCGATCCAGAATGATCTCTTGTTGGCTAGCGCGGATTTGACTTTCGGAGCATTGATCAATAGCCGGGCCACGAAAATAGAAGGCTTTATGTTCACCCCCTACAATGCCCCAGTTTACCTCTCCAAAGGAAAGGCCTATTTTCAAGCCAATCTGGAATTCGCCAAACCGAAAATTCTTGGCACTGAAAAGATCACGGAGTTCGTACGCTGTTTGGAGAAGATCTGATGCGGGCTCGAATCCTCGATCTCCTGGAAAAATAGCGGTAAAGGCGTCTCCCGCAAAATAGGGGATGAAGCCACCTTGCTCGTATACGAGCCGAACGGTTGGACCAAAAATGTTATTCAAGATGCCGGAGAGACGCTCCGCCCCCTCATTGCCCTCTTGCATGAGCGTTTCGGTTAGCGGAGTAAAACCGGAGAGGTCAATGGACATAGTATACGCCAGGAATACCCCCTGATCCGCTCCCAGCAGGTGCTGTTCTTGAATAAAATGTGGAATTAGATTCTTCACGCGATCCCCGATCAGTATCTGGTTGTTTGCTGCGCGATCCCTAGGACCGCAAATGATAGAAGCGTTTTTTGCGAGGGGAACTCAACAACACGGTCAGTTGTTGTTACCCACGACCTTGAACACCGAGTGCGAAAATTACGAATATTATGTGATCTGGCCGACAATTAGAACAAACTTAAGACCGGAAGGATGAATTAATCCAAATCGATGGGGGAGAAGGCTCCGTCTGGCAATTGTTAAAGTTTTGACGAAGAAACAACTTTCCCACACCAGCCTTGTCCTTTTGTTTGTTTTAATCCAGATTTGCAACCATAAAAAGATAACTACGGTAGCGAGCCAGTATGAACTTTGCTCCGCTTATTAGCGTATGTATTGATTAAGAAGCGCTTAGGGGAATAATAAATATTCCCTGCTATGCAAGTAGAACGATATCACTGTATTACCATCAAAGACCACCCAAATACGTACTATCACATGGCCAATAAATGGATAATGTGTGCCCTACTGGCATGCATAACAGCGACGCTGCCCGCCCAAACGGCCCCCCAGAAAAGTCTACCGGCTACTCGAATCACCGAATCGGTTAAAATAGATGGGGTATTAGATGATGTGCCATGGTCCACTGCACCTGCGGCCGATGGATTTACTCAGTATGGACCAAACCCTGGTGATCCAGGTAGTCAGAAAACAGAATCTTACATCCTGTATGATGACAACTTCATCTACATTGGAGCCCGTCTTTACGATACCCATCCCGATAGTATTCTGAAAGAAATGACCGAGCGAGACAACTTCGGGAACACTGATTATTTCGGTATCATTATCGATGCGTACCAGTCGGGAGTAAATGGTCCTGGTTTTTTTGTTACGCCGAAGGGCATTCAACTTGACTTAGTTTATACAGCGGATAGTGGCGGTGGTTCAAGTATCGTTTATTGGGGGGACCGTAATTGGGATGGTGTTTGGGAAGCTGAAACAGTGATCGACGAGAAAGGCTGGATTGTCGAGATGCAAATCCCTTACTCGGCACTTCGTTTTCCCACCCAAGCTGAGCAAGATTGGAATATTAACATTGTGCGTTCCATTCGCCGTACCCGGGAAGAATTATTTTGGAATAAAGTAGACCCTGCCATCGAAGGTTTGATTAACCAAATGGGTTCTCTCGATGACTTAACCGATATCAAAGCACCACTGCGTTTATCTGCCACGCCATTCGTTGCCGGCTATATTCAAAATGTCCATGACGAATCGGCGACTCCGGTCAATAATTGGGGACGAAGTTTTAATGCTGGGATGGATATCAAATATGGGATCAATGATGCCTTTACCTTAGATATGACCTTAATCCCCGATTTTGGAGAGGCCCGATCCGATAATCAGGTACTTAATCTTTCCCCCTTTGAGGTGCGTTTTGATGAGAACCGCCAGTTCTTCACCGAAGGGGTAGAACTGTTTAACAAAGGAAACCTCTTTTACTCCCGTCGGGTCGGGGGCCGTCCTCTAAATTATTGGGATGTCGATGATATGGTGGGGGAGGGCGATTCCTTATTGGTGAATCCGCAGCAAACCCAATTGATCAATGCGAGTAAGGTCTCCGGTCGAACGGATAAAGGACTTGGCGTAGGCGTTTTTAATGCCATTTCTTCGCGCACGGTAGCCCAAATTTATAATGAGGAAAAAGGGGAGACGAGGGAGTATGAGACGAGCCCACTCACGAATTACAACGTGGTAGTCTTTGATCAAAACTTGAAGAACAACTCTTACGTAACCCTGATCAATACCAACGTTTGGCGCAATGGGTCGGCTTACGACGCCAACGTTACCGGCGCTTTGTTTTATCTCCGGAATAAGAAAAATAGCTACGCCTTGGGGGGGCAAGGGGTAGTGACCCAACTCTACCAGCCAGAGGAGGTTGATCTGGGGCATAAAGCCGCTTTAAGTGTAGAGAAAACGAGTGGTAATCTGCGTTTTTGGCTTGGCTACAATGAAGAGAGTGACACCTATGATCCGAATGATTTGGGCTTCTTATTCAACAATAATGAGCGCTCGGTCAATGCCAGTGTCCGTTATAATATTTTTGAGCCTTTTGGTCCTTTCAATGAGGGGGGTATTGGCTTTTGGAATGGCTACACCCGGTTGTACAATCCAAATGTTTTTACCAGTTACCGAACGAACCTTTGGGCATGGTTAGTTACCCGTAAGTTTTTCGCTTTTGGAGTATTTAGTAATGCGGACCCGGTAGAAACGTATAACTACTTTGAACCACGGGTGGAGGGACGATATTATACGAACCCGACCAGCTTCAATGTGGGTAGTTGGCTTTCAACGGACTATCGGAAAAAGTTTGCCTTTGATTTTGAGTGGAATGCCCGGTGGTTTTCTCAAGAAGGGCGCCGTAACCTGAATTTTGATATTGGACCTCGCTACCGGTTCAGCGATCAGTTTACGCTGCGCTGGAATATTGGTATTTACAATGCTTTCCGTACTGAAGGATGGGCTGAAGGCATCAGTGATGAGGAGATCATTTTTGGGGTGCGTGACCAGCAAACAATTATCAATTCGATCAACTCAAACTTCACATTTACCAAGAATATGGTTTTGACTTTCCGCCTGCGCCACTACTGGTCGCGCGTCAAGTACCATTCTTTTCATGAGTTGATGGCCGATGGTTCCTTAGGAGATACTAATTACAATGAATTTGAAGATAACAGCTTCAACTCCTTTAATATTGATGCCATCTATCGGTGGCGCTTTGCACCGGGGAGCGACATCTTTGTTGTGTGGAAGAATTCCATTCTCAACTTCGCGGATGAATCTCATTTAGTCGCTTATTCCTATCGGGAAGGAGCGAGGCAGTTATTAGATTTACCGCAAACGAATAGCCTATCCATAAAAATTATTTACTGGTTGGACTATCAGGCTTTAGTCAACTAGAAAATTGGTAAAGAAGCAACTCTAATCTTACTGACCGCTTTACAATACGAGCCTGACTGCTAATTTTTACAAGGCCTCCAAGCCGCCCCTGCTTAACCTTGATTTCATCAAAGGGAAGAGTTGTTCCCGCAGCTATTTCAGATTAAGGATGATTCTGCGGTTTATATAGGCCTGTTCGGGCAACCCAAAGTATTTTGTATTTAGCTTTTCTAACGGAACTTCTTCAAAACTACTTCGAAAGATGCCGGGCTCCTGTGGCGGATTTTCCCAGGTGCCTACTTTTGACGTTATCCATATGGTGACGCCGTTTCCTTCGTCGAGACTAGAGAGTAAAAGACTTTCATAAGGAACACCCCAGTTCATGATAACCGGCGCGTCGGGGCTATCCCAGCGGTGCAGCAAGGCAAACGCCTGGTTTGCCTTACGCGAATGCTCCACTTCGGTTTGCAACCATTGTAATCGTTCTGAGTATACGGTACTATGTTGATCGATCATCCAAGCTTTAGCCAAAAAGAGACCAATAATCAAAAGGGGAAAAAAGAAGGCTAATCTCGATCGGATCGCGTGATCTACAAATACCGGCAGCGCGACTAAAAAGCCTAAAGGTAAATACCCAATCTCTGCGTAAAAAGGGTAGGAGGTGTTCGGCGAGGAATAATGGACGAATAGTAAATAGACAAAGCTACCGCCCAATAGATAGAGCATTGCCCAAAGATCCCTTCTTGATGCATAAAAGACGGTTAGACAAATTAGTAGTAAGGGATATATCCAGAAAGGGCCTAGACATTTTTGTAAGAATTTTCCGTAAGCGGGCATCTCCCAAAAGCGGAAGCTAAACTCGGATAAATAACCCCAGGTGCGATCCATCTTCTGGGCTTCATAAGCCGATTGGAAGTAGGTATTGTTGATCCAAACGAATAATAAAAAGAGAAGTAGTAAGCCCCAGTAGGAGGGGTTTACCCATTGTTTTTCTCGCCACCAGAAAAACGTCCATCCTATTCCAAATACCAGTAAACTCAATGGGTGTAGATTGGCAGTGACGCTAATTAATATAATTAGTAACAAGATACGTACCCAGTTTATTTTGAGGGCAGTCTGTACATATAACGCAAAAATCCAAAGGATAAAGCCAAAGGAAAGGTATAGCCCACTTTGTAGAATAAAAGGACTGTCAAAGGCTATGAAAAGGAACCCCGCTAGATGCACCATCGCCAAATCTGGCCTGCGGAAACCGTGCCAAAGAACGAGCCATTGCAGCCAAAGAATAATCGGATAGGAGATGGAGAAGGCCAGTAGAATCGTTGGAAGGGAAGCGCCGCTTTTTAAGGCGAGCCAAGGAAAAATCTGTACTAGGTAATTCCCAAAACGCTGATGGGGTGGCTGCATCTCTCCGCTTTGGATCAGCTGAAATAACTGATAAGCCGCATCCGTGAAAAGGGTGCGTTCTTGGTAAAAAAAAATCGACATGATCAGGAAGGCGAGCCAACTGATCATGCCGATTATATAGAGAATGGGCCAAGGTGCCGATTGATGGTCCAGCGCCCGATTCATTGTTTATGCCTCTGTTTCAGGTAAATCCAATTGTAGACCTAACTCTTCCAACTGCGCGTTGTCGACAGCAGCCGGTGCGTCAATCATGGTATCGCGGCCCTGGTTGTTTTTCGGGAAAGCAATGAAGTCCCGAATCGAACTTTGTCCCTGCAAGACGGCACACAAGCGGTCAAAACCAAAAGCAATACCACCGTGTGGGGGAGCACCGTATTCAAAGGCACCCATCAAGAATCCAAATTGCTCTTCCGCCTCTTCGTCGGTGAAGCCTAGTAACTTGAAGTTTTTCTCCTGAAGTTCTCGATCGTGAATCCGGATAGATCCACCACCAATTTCTGATCCGTTGATCACTAAATCGTAGGCATCCGCCCGTAGACTCTTCATGGTTTCGTGGTCTCCATTGAGCATTCGCTCTACATCTTCTTTCTTCGGGGAGGTGAAAGGGTGGTGCATCGCATGGAACCGCTCACTGTCTTCATCCCATTCTAACAAAGGAAAGTCAACTACCCAAAGCGGTTTAAAGTCATCGGGTTTCATTAGGTCCATTCGACGGCCCATTTCTAGGCGCAACTCATTGAGTTGCTTACGGGTCTTGTCGGTTTCTCCGGCCAGAATAAGGATCAGATCGCCGGGTTGAGCACCCATCTTGTCAGCCCAAGTCTTTAGATCCTGGTCGCTATAGAATTTACCAACCGATGATTTGAAACTACCATCGGCGTTATATTTCGCATATACCAAGCCTTTTGCACCGATTTGTGGTCGCTGCATCCATTCGGTTAGCTTTTTTATGTCTTTATTAGAATAAGCGTCTGCTTGTCCGGTGGCGCAAATTCCGACCACTAACTCGGCTGCATCAAAAACCGGAAAATCCTTCCCTTTCACCAAGTCATTAAGTTCGGTAAACTCCATCCCAAAGCGAGTATCTGGTTTATCCGATCCGTAGCGTTGCATCGCCTCATCGTAAGACATCCGTGGGAAGTCGGGAAGATCCACGCCTAGCGTGGTTTTAAACAAGTGCTTGGTCAGTCCTTCGAACGTTTGCAGAATATCCTCTTGGGTAACGAAGGCCATTTCGCAGTCAATCTGGGTGAACTCTGGCTGCCGATCAGCTCGTAAGTCTTCATCCCGGAAGCATTTCACAATCTGAAAATAGCGGTCAAATCCGGAGACCATGAGCAGCTGCTTAAAGGTCTGTGGCGATTGAGGAAGTGCGTAAAAACTTCCTTGATTCATGCGGCTTGGTACCACAAAGTCCCGGGCGCCTTCGGGCGTACTCTTGATTAAAAAGGGCGTTTCAACTTCTACGAAATGTTGATCCGCCAAGTATTTCCGAGACTCAATGGCTAGATTAGAACGGAACACAATATTCCGTTGTAGGGGAGGCCGGCGCAGGTCCAGGTAGCGGTATTTCATTCGTAGGTCATCCCCACCGTCAGATTCCTCTTCAATGGTGAAGGGTGGAACTTTAGAAGCATTGAGCAGACGTAGCTCCTTTACTTCGATCTCGATATCGCCCGTTGCGCGGTCTGGGTTTTTGCTACTGCGCTCGCGCACCGTCCCGGTAGCGCTAATGACAAACTCTCGGCCTAGTTTCCCAGCGCGTTCGGTCAAATCCGCATCGTCATTAGCATCGAAAACAAGTTGGGTAATTCCGTAGCGATCCCGAAGGTCGACAAAGGTTAATCCTCCTAATTCTCGGCCGGCTTGCACCCATCCGCTGAGGGTGACTTCCTGTCCTACGTGGTCGATCCGTAGCTCTCCACAGGTGTGTGTACGGTACATGCGAATTTGCGTTTTATACGTTGAAAGAAAGCAATTTTGGAAGGGGAACGTCTCAATTATTCAAAAGGGTTCCCGTTTCGCCGCCAAAAATAAGGGTTATTGTTAAATTGAAGGTCGATTCCCCTAACTTTACCCCCAGAGGAGCTCAATTCTGCCATTAATTTATCGAGGACTATGTCCAATACGACGATCTATACCGATCTGCAAGAAGCTAAGCGTGCCGGACGTAAGAAATTTGCCGTCCTGATCGATCCCGATAAGATTCGCTTGGGGAATATGGAGGAAGTACTTTCTCGGGCTATTGATGCTGGCGTCGATTACTTCTTTATTGGCGGATCATTGATTGTCAATAATATGCTGGATCAGTGTCTGGTTTCGATTCGAGAACGTTGCTCGATTCCGATGATCCTTTTTCCGGGCAACTCTTTCCAATTGAGTTACCGTGCCGATGCCATTCTCTTTCTTTCTCTTATCTCTGGTCGTAATGCCGAATTGCTCATCGGGAATCACGTAATCTCGGCCCCGTACCTTAAGTTAAGTCCGTTGGAAATTCTATCGACAGGTTACATGTTGGTCGATGGGGGTCGACCCACCACGGTAAGCTATATGAGTAATACACGGCCAATTCCCGCTAATAAAGAGGATATTGCCGTTTGTACCGCGATGGCCGGCGAAATGCTAGGTCTCAAAATGATCTATATGGATGCCGGTAGTGGTGCCCAAACCCCCGTCAGCAAAAGTATGATCCAAGCTGTAGCAGGCGCAATCGAGGTCCCACTTATTGTGGGTGGTGGTATCCGGACGCCCGAAAAAGCACTCGAGAATATTGAAGCAGGAGCCGATTTGGTGGTGGTTGGAAATGCCATTGAGAAAGACCCTAGTTTGCTCAATGAGATTTCCTCGGCCATTCACGGTTATGCAACTTTAGGTTAAGCGGTGAAACTCTTTTCCGAAAAAGGCTGTTAGGACGGTGACTGATGAGTAAAAAACAATCAATTTGATTCAAGGAACTGTAATTCGCTCCACGGGTAGTTGGTACCAGGTGCTCACCGAGCAAGGGGACGATATTCGAGCGCGCATCGTTGGTAAATTTCGCCTAGACGGCAAGAAATTAACGAATCCAGTAGCGGTAGGTGATTTGGTAGAAATGGAGATGGAAGCGCACGAAGAAGTGGGTATTATTCGAAACATTCTGCCCCGGAAAAACTACGTGGTTCGACAATCTCCACGCCGCAAACACGATATGCACCTGATGGCGAGTAATATTGACCAGGCCATCGTTATCGTAACCATCGTCTCCCCTAAGCTAAAACAAGGGTTTATTGATCGCTTTCTGTTGATGACCGAGCCCTTTGATATTCCGTCTTTAATCGTATTCAATAAGGCCGATATCTATACGGAAGAAGATCTAGGTATCTTTGCTTACCTGGAGGATCTATACCAGTCGATTGGGTACAAGGTCCTGTTAACTTCTGCATTGGAGGGCATTGGAATGGATGAACTTAAAAGTCATCTAGAAGGGAAAACAACCCTGGTGAGCGGCCAATCGGGGGTTGGTAAAAGTAGTTTGATCAACACCATTGCTCCCGATTTGGAACTTCGCACTCAAGAGTTATCCGATTATTCTGGCAAAGGACAGCACACGACCACCTTCGCCGAAATGTTTCAGGTGAATAAGCAAACCCACATTATTGATACGCCGGGCATCAAAAGCCTAAGTTTCAATTTTTTGACCCCAATGGATGTTGCTCATAACTTCCGGGAGTTTTTTGAGCTATCCGATTCCTGTCGTTTTGGGGGGAATTGCCTGCATCGAAACGAGCCCGGCTGTGCCGTGAAAGCTGCCTTAGAAGAAGAAACGGTAAGTGAGCTTCGCTATGTGAATTATCTAACGTTATTAGAGGAAATGGAGGAGCAAAACCATTGGGAGCGACACAAGTAAATAGCTGGAAGAATAAAAAATAAAGGCTAATGGATACCAGTGAGAAAATGCTAATTTGCGCCGCCTTTTTAACAAACAGAATTTCCAATGGCTTACCAAAGTAGACGTCGAAATTATACCAGCCGCCGGGAGCGCTTGGCGAATAGCATCCGAAAAGCACGCATCGTCATTCTCTTCGCCTTCATCGCCATCGCCCTGTACTTGTTCTTCAATTGGCGGTCCATTTACGACTATTTGCGCACCTACACGTACTAGGTGTTTCTAAGTTTTTCAGGAAAAAACGTTCCTATTTCTTACCAAACCCACTTTCTCCACTCAAAAAGGTTGAATTTCGCGGGACTTTAGATGTCCCGGATACGTAGAGGGTATAGCTTTCTGCTGCAGAACAAAAGATCAACCACTCATCTTTGGCAGAATGCGGCCCGTTCGTTGGCGGTAATTTTCGTACTGCTCACCAAACTTATCGAGCATCATCTTTTCTTCCTGTGGTACCCGAATGAAGTACATTAATCCGAAGGTCACTAAGCCCGCAAGACCGGCTACCAAATTGGGTAAAAGGAGGGCTTGTACGAAGCACCAAAGCCAAATCGCCGAGTACATCGGATGTCGCATACGTTGGTAGACTCCATTCGTGATCAGGGTATGCCCTTCGCGGACCTCCAAACTAGGGGACCAATTCATCCCTAGGTCCTTGTGCGATCGGTAGAATAACCACCAGCTCGGCGGTATCAGCAACATCCCTGCGATGGAGGCGCCAATCGGTGCTTCAAAGTCCGCAAAACCAAGCCAGGGACTGACGAGAAATAGGAGCGGGAGAATAAATAATCCAAGGAAAACCAAGAATAAAAGGACCTTCTCGGTAGTGGTTTTTTGATCGACGACGATCGTATTTTTCTTTTGTTTTTTTTCAAATGGGTATCGAATGACCCAATTACCCACCATAAACACAACGAAAGCTATTTTTAGAATCCAAAGGTTCATAATTAGTCTTTTTTACAAGTCCAAGCACCGTAAATCGTGTGCCGAAAAATAGGCGTCCATTCGGTAAATCCAGCTTCTGTAAATAAGGCTTGTAAACGTTCTTCGGAAACGTGATGAATACGTTGTGGTAGGGTCTGTATTCGTCGGTCTACTTCTTCGGCAGGCTGGTAAGTAATCAACTTTGGGCGTAGGGCTTCTAGTCCTGCTTGGAGTTGTTCTGGAGTACCAAAAATGCCGGTAAAGAGAAGCATACTCCCGGATTTTAGTCGCTGGGCGATATCTTGTAATAGCCTAAGCTTTGATCCATCGTCCGGCAGAAAGTGCAAAACCAGAATAAGCGTAGCTCCGTCAAAAAGGGTATCCAAGGGTAAGTCTCCTACATAGCCCCGGTGCAGTCGAACCTGAGGGTGGCCGGCTAACTTCCTTCGAGCGATGTCTACCATTTCTGGCGAAGGATCGATACCCACTAAATACCAACTCGGCTGCTCCTTGGCGATCTGCTGTATTTCATTGCCCGTCCCCGAACCAACGATCAATAGCGCGGCCTCTTGAGCCGTTAATCCCTTAGCTAGTAGACTAGGAATGTCTTGCATAAATTCCTTGTAGTTGGGCATCCAATGCTCAATGAAATCGTCGTAGCCCTGAGCACGTTTGCCTTGGAAGACAGCGGGATTCTGATCCATCGAAGCTTATTTAGGTTGGGTTAGAATAATAAAGTCGCCTTGGTCCTTGTACTGATCCCAGTCGGGCTTGGCAAAATCAGAGGCTGGAAAGCAACTGATGTTTTTTTGCCGCAGCTTTGGTTTCAAACGCTGCAGTTGGGTCATGGTACCTTGTTGGTAATCGGTATGAAAACGGCCGTTTAAGTGAAAGACGAGGGTCTCTTTATCTTTCTTCCAGCGATTGGCAATACTTCCAGCCATCGTTGCATCCCAAGTACACTGTGCGTGGAAGAATGGATCGGAGCGATCGTGGCCGGACACTTGCATAATCTCCCAAAAACGATCCTCGTAATCCCGGTCTTCCGTGTAGATATCCTTTTTTGGTAAATACTGCCGAGCGGCCTTGGGTAACTCGTCTAAAGCTGCAAGTCCCTTGCGACTCACTAGATTAACATAACGCCGAGGCGCATTGGCGGCAATGATGTATTGATCAGCCTCTAAAGCTTGCTTGACAATCGGTTCGTAATCGGTCGCATAGTTTGACCAAGGCCGCGAAGCTTTCTCAAATTTATCCTCCGTTATCAAGCCCAGGCGATATTCATCCAAAACTAATTGACAATCGGTTTCAAACATTTCTAGACTCAGGGTTACGGCTTGGTATTTTTCTAATAATCGTTGATAGAGCATTGCTTGTACTGCGTGTCCAATCGAGTCGTTGTGTTCTTCACCAAAGAATAAAACCTGGGTGTCTTGATTAGCATTGACCAATTCCTCTAAGGTGATTTCTCGGTTTTCAAGAACCGAAAAAACCTTAAAACCGGGATCAGTTTGAGCGGTTAATGACGTACATATAGCAAGGCTAAGGATGGTAGTTAGAAGGGTAATCGTAGACGTTTTCATGGTTGATTTTGATCTGAAAAAAGGGTACCAGAAGGCCAGCCGGCCTTCTGGTTTCAATAACCCGTCAATAAATCTAGTTTAGTATGAATTTTTCGATATTTCCGCCGTAGCGGATATAGTAAATCCCAGGCGTTCTTTGTACTAGGATGATCGTTCGGTCGGTATTTAAAAGGCCGGATTGTGATAGTGCTCCGGTAGCCGAATATATTTCAAAGATATCTCCACTCGGTAGGCTCGAATCCAAGGTAATCTGATCGCGAGCTGGATT
>JBCDIO010000003.1:0-19156 GCA_038748815.1 Bacteroidota bacterium | reverse complement strand
GGTTAACGCCCATCTGGGCTTGTACTTGTCGTGTCTGGTGCAAATTGCCATTCATCCCCAAACATATCTTCTCCGAAGGGGTCTTCCCCACCTTCATCCGGCTGGGTAGGGTCGAGTACTTCTTCGTATTGGGAGCAATCGAGTTCAATACCTAATTCCCCCCGAGGCACGGCAAAACGTGCTGCGGTATTAAAACCGATTTCTTCGGATGATTCCAGGCGACTCATGAATTCTTTATAAAATGGCTTGGCCATAAAAGAGCCTTGACCGTAAAGCAAGGATAAGAAGCGAATCCAACGGTCTTCTCCGCCAACCCAGGTTCCAACAACAAGGTTTGGCGTAATCCCCATAAACCAACCGTCGACGTGATCATTGGTCGTACCGGTCTTACCTCCTACTTCGCTCTTCACGCTCCCCAATCCGGTGGCTGCGTATTTCAGCATATCAACCATTACGAAGTTCGCTTTCTCATTCAGAGCCATCTGATCATCCGATGTTTCCTCATAAATTACCCGGCCATTACGGTCTTCAATTCGGGTAATAAAGCGCGGGCGATTGTAAATTCCATTGTTGGCAAAGGTGGTATACGCTCCGGTCATTTCAATGACCGATAGATCGGTTGCCCCCAAGCAGATGGAAGGCGATTTAGGGACCACGTAGCGACCATTTGGATACCGTTCAAATTTCGAAATCCCCATACGGTCTACTAGGTCGCGTACCGGTTCGGTTGTACCTAGTTGCTTCATCAAGAATACGGATACCGTATTCTTAGACTGACGTAGGCCATTCTTTAGCGTCAGCAAATCGCCCGTGTATTCACCATCCGAATTCGAAGGGGTCCAAGTCTCTCCAAGGTTAAAGTTTCCTTCTCCCGGGAATATACTCGTCGGGCGATCCGGTACTCGGTAACAGGGAGAAACACCCTGTAGAGAGATCGCTGTCGCGTAGATAAAGGGCTTAAAGGTAGAACCTACCTGACGACGCGAGGTGACGTGATCGTACTTGAAGTACTTATAGTTGATACCACCTAACCAGCCTTTTACGTGGCCAGAAGTAGGATCAACGGCCAAGGAACCAATCTGCAAGAATCCGTGATGGTAGATCAGAGAATCGAGCGGCGACATCGTCGTATCTTTTTCGTAATTGGCATTTTCGAAGGTGAAAATCCGCATCCGTACGGGTTGTTCAAACATCTTTTCGATGGTGATCTGCAACTTCTCCCAGCGATCTTTTAGCTTTGGCCAGTGCTCACTAGCCATCACCTTCAAGTAGTTATCGGCCATCGTTTGGCTGATCATTTCGCGACGAACCAAGTCGCGCAGTACCGATCCTTTTTCTTCTTCAGATAACATGCGATCAATATCCACATCGCGCAGACGCGCATCTGGCACTTCCTTTTTGATCTTTTCCAAGACCGAGTCTAAGAAGTTTTTACGCACATTTTTATAGCGATCCGATTCTCGAACCATCCGAGTCAATTTCCGATCCCGGGCTTTCAATTCACCGGGGGTGGTGTCCGCATCTTTAAAGTCCCAGGGAGACTGCTTACGGACCCCCCAATGGCGGTTGAATACTTTTTGCAGCTTGGTCATATGGACCATAGCCGATTCTTCCATCAGGCGTTGAATCTCTGGGTCAATGGTCGTGTAGATCCGTAAACCATCCCGGTATAGATCATACTTAGAACCATCGGGTTTCCGATTTTCTTCGTCACTGAGAATAGAGGAAATACGCTTGGAAAGCTCATTCCGAAAGTAGGGTGCTAAACCATCAATATGTGTTTTCCGGATCAGGGTATCCCGCATAGGAAGCTGGCGCAACGAATCGTAGGTATCCTGATCTAGCAGATTGTTTTTTTGCATCTGCTTAAGCACGACCATGCGTCGGTGAAGGGTCGTATCGCGGCGTCTTTTATAATATGGATTAAACAGCGAAGGATTCTTCAACATTCCCACTAAAACCGCCGCTTCCTCCATCCGCAGCGAATCCTGCGAACGACCAAAATACACTTCCGAGGCGGCTTTAATTCCATCGCCGTCAAATAAGAAGTCGAACTTATTGAGGTACATCGCGATGATTTCCTCTTTGGTGTATTTACGCTCTAACTGAACGGCAATGATCCATTCTTTCAATTTCTGTATCACCCGGTCGATCCCGGAAGCGGGTGTTCCGGTAAAGAGTAACTTAGCTAGCTGCTGAGTAATGGTAGATCCTCCCCCAGTCGTTTTACGGCGCAGAATGGCTGTTTTTACTAATACTCGACCCAGTGCTTCCAGATCGATACCGCTATGCCGATAGTAGCGTTCATCTTCGGTAGCCAATAAAGCTTGTACTACGTAGGGAGAAATTTCATCGAAGCTCAGAGGAACCCGATTTTCGATAAAATACCGCCCCAGTACATCTTCGTTGGCGGCATAAATCTCCGAAGCAATTTGCGAACGAGGATTTTCTAACTCCTGGGTGTCTGGTAAGTCCGAAAAGGAAAGAATCAAGAAGAGCAAGAATACGCTCAAGATACCCAGGCCTAAGCCCACCCAGAGTATGCGGATAATCCGCTGATGCGTAGGGCGACGCTCCTCCCGGAGTTCTTGGGGCGATTTTTGTGGTTCTTCTTGTTGAGTTTGGCTGTTTTCCATTGATCAGATTTAGGCGGCAGACCTACCGTAAACGAAGGTTCTATATACGTATAGTATTTTGAACCAATTGTAAAGATAGGAAGCACGGGTCGAATAACGGAATTCGAACTCCAAAAGTTATGGAGAGCCTCTGGAATTAACGCTCCTGGAGAGTGGTTGCGAAGACCTTGCCAAGCCACCGTATGCATGTAGTAAAATCCAGCTTCCGAGAAATTGCGGACAAATTTTTAATCCGAAGCATAGACATTAGCCCGAGCGGGAAAATCGTTTACCTTTGCGTTGCCTTAGTCCGGCTTTGGGTTTCGAGCCTGCTCAAAATCCAAAGCCAGACCTAATCATTGAACCAGAAATATTATGGCTACAGCGATAGAATCCAGTCTTCAATACGACCGGGGGAACTTGCGAGACGAAGAGCTTATCCAGCTTTACCGTCTGTTGCTACAGCCCCGCATGATCGAGGAGAAAATGCTGATCCTTTTACGCCAGGGACGCATCAGTAAATGGTTTTCGGGCATTGGTCAGGAAGCGATATCAGTAGGTGCTACTGCGGCACTTGCGCCCGACGAATACATCTTTACCATGCACCGAAACCTCGGGGTGTTTACAACCCGATCGGTCCCTTTTGAACGCCTTTTTGCGCAGTGGCAAGGAAAAGAGCTCGGCTTCACCAAAGGACGCGACCGCAGTTTCCACTTTGGGGCACCAGACCACCATATTGTAGGCATGATCTCCCACTTGGGCCCTCAGCTATCCCTAGCGGGTGGGGTGGCCATGGGACACCGTTTGAAAAAGGAAGGAAAAATCTCTTTAGCCTTCACCGGCGAAGGGGGAACGAGCCAAGGCGAATTTCACGAAGCACTCAACGTGGCGGCCGTATGGAATTTACCCACCCTTTTCATTATTGAGAATAATGGCTATGGTCTTTCTACGCCAGTCAATGAACAATACAAGTGCGCGCAGCTTGCCGACCGTGGCTTGGGTTACGGTATGGAGTCACATGTGATCGATGGGAATAACATTCTGGAAGTATTCTCCACCATCCGAAGCCTAGCCCAGAGCATGCGGACCAATCCGCGTCCGGTTCTGTTAGAATGCATGACCTTCCGGATGCGCGGCCACGAAGAAGCTTCGGGTACTAAGTACGTGCCAAAGGAATTGATGGAAACTTGGGCAGCTAAAGATCCCATCCAAAATTACGAGCATTACCTACGGGAACTCGGCTTATTGGACGATGACCACATCGAGCACCTACGGAAAGACATCAAATCCAATATTGAACAAGGCCTAGAAGTTGCTTATAACGAACCAAGTGTTCCCGTCATTCTGGAACGAGAACTAGCCGACGTATACGCTCCTTATGAGCAAACGGTGATAGAACCCGGATCGGAAACCCAAGAAATACGCTTGGTAGATGCAGTTAGTGATGGACTTCGCCTGGGCATGGAAAAGCACGACAACCTCGTCTTGATGGGACAGGACATCGCTGACTATGGCGGTGTATTCAAAGTAACACAGGGTTTTGTGGAGCAATTCGGTAAAGACCGAGTACGCAATACCCCACTTTGCGAAAGCGCAATCCTTGGTATTAGCCTTGGGCTAAGTATCAACGGGTTTAAATCTATGGTAGAAATGCAGTTTGCGGATTTCGTAAGCTGTGGTTTCAATCAGATCGTAAATAATCTAGCGAAGGTCCACTACCGCTGGGGGCAAGCGGCCGACGTAGTCGTACGCATGCCTACAGGTGGAGGTGTCGCAGCAGGCCCTTTTCATTCCCAATCTAACGAAGCTTGGTTTAGCCACGTGCCAGGACTGAAAGTGTTGTATCCAGCCACTCCAGAAGATGCCAAGGGGATGCTTCTGGCGGCTTTGGAAGATCCGAATCCCGTCTTATTTTTCGAGCATAAAGGGCTTTACCGAAGTTTGAACAGTGCCGTACCAACGGGCTACTACACCACTCCTATTGGTAAGGCGCGAATAGCAAAAGAAGGGCAAGCGGCGACCATCATCACCTACGGAGCCGCTGTTCACTGGGCTACGCAGGTCGTAGAAGAATTAGCCCTCGATGTAGAGGTGCTAGATCTTCGGTCTTTAGTCCCCATGGACTACGACAGTATTCGCCAATCGGTGCAAAAGACCGGACGCGTACTCATTCTCCACGAAGATACCCTGTTCGGCGGTTTAGGGGGAGAGCTCTCCGCGTACATTGCCGAGCACCTATTTGAATATTTAGATGCCCCCATTGTACGGGTGGCTGGCTTGGATACCCCCATTCCATTTGCTAAGGAGTTGGAAGAACAATTCTTACCCAAAGGACGTTTGAGGGAACAATTACGTACATTAGTTGACTATTAACCGCGAAGGAATCTTATGAACTTAAAAGACTTAATTGCCGTAACTGGAATGTCAGGTGTTTTTCGTCTGGCGGCAAATCGTAATAATGGACTGATCGTGGAAGAACTGGATAGTGGAAAGCGCAAGTTCGCTTCGGCTCGAAAACACCAGTTCACGCCCTTGGAATCTATTGCCATCTTTACTACCGAAGATTCGGAGGAATTGGCTAAGGTATTCCAGAATATGTTGGATCAGTACGAAGATAATCCTCCCATCAATCCAAATTCTAAGCCAGATGAATTGCGGGAGTATTTTGCGGACGTGCTACCAAATTTTGACCGGGATCAGGTTACAACGGGTGACATCAAAAAGGTCATCAAGTGGTTCAACTTTTTGCACGAACGGAATCTGTTGACCACCGATCCGGAAGCGAGTAGCGAAGAAGAAGAATAAAGATCTAGGAGACCAGGGATTGGTAATATTCTAAAGCTGCCCGAATCTCCTCTTCTTGTACCGATATATTGACTCGGTAATCACCAATGGGGCTGATCAGAGAACAAAGAATCTGGTCAGCCTCATTTTTTTTGTCATTACGCATAAAATGCATCCAAGTATCCCAGTGCGAAAAATCTAAGGCTGGCGGTTGGTAGATTGCCAGAATAGTATTGGATACTTCTTGTAGTGCGGCTTCCGTGAGTCCCGTTTTTTGGACCGACAAATGGGCTTCCGCAATCATGCCAATGGCAATTGCTTCTCCGTGCAACAGTGGGTTTTCAGTCTCTAGGGCTTGCCCTTCGATGGCGTGCCCCAGGGTATGTCCGAAATTCAAGGCTTTCCGGGCACCTCGTTCGAAGGGATCTTCGGCCACAATGTGTCGCTTCACTTCTAGAGAACGAGCAATCTCCCGGTTCCAATCTACGCTTCGCAAATCTACTACGCTCTTTAGCTTTTGCCAGTGATCTACATCCGCAATGAGGGCATGCTTAAGTACTTCCGCAAATCCAGAGCGCAGCTCCCGATCCGATAGAGTCTGGAGAAAATTGGGTTGGATAAAGACCGCCTTAGGGTCTCGGAAAACCCCGATTCCATTCTTCACCCCCCGAAAATCAATCCCCAGTTTACCGCCAATCGAGGCATCTACTTGAGACAGCAAGGTCGTCGGTACTTGGATGAAATCCATCCCTCTTTTAAAGGTGGATGCACAGAAACCGCCCATATCTCCGATCACTCCACCCCCCAGGTTTATCAGCATACTTTTCCGATCAAGCTGAGCATCCAGCATTTTTTGCCAGATTTCTTCACAGGTATCGATATTCTTATGGATTTCTCCGGCGGCAATAGGTATCAGGACCGGCGAAAAAGGAGCCAGTTGTCTCTCCAGCAGTGGCCAGCAGTGCTCGTAGGTATGGTTATCGACTAGAACGGCCACTTTAGAATGCCCTTCCAGCAATTCGGTAAGTGCCGACCAATCGGCATCTAAAAAAATAGAATAGTTCGGCAAACTTAAGGTAGTACTCATTGATCTGCTTGGTTGACAAGTTTGACACTCCAGGCCTCTGGGCGACCATCAAACAGTGCTTTGGTGTCTTTCCAGGTAGACTGGAAGAGGTCAGAATGGCGATAATTTTCGAGATCCTGGAGGCTTTGCCAGAAGCTATAGGTGAAGAAAATGCGGGGGTCGCGTTCGTCGTGCCACAACTCTAAGTGCTCACAACCCGGGAAAGATCGGATTCGGTGTTTAACCCCTTCGAAGAGCGTTTCAAAATCCTGGATTTTATCCGGGTGGAAGGTTAATTTGACAATTCTCTTAATCATAGCTGCAAAAGTACGAGAAAGGGAGCTCTATACCCAAATCATAGTATTCTTTGGTCTACTTGATTATAGTTCGTAGAATTCAATTTGGATACTATCCTCTTGTTTTAGGCCAAGTAGCTCACTGGCTTTCTGCAGATTGACCGCCAATTCTAAAAAACCGGTTTCATTAAAAAAACAAAGTGTTTCTCCCATTTCAACATCCGAATATCCCGTACTTAGCTGCTCAACTGGGTTGTCTCGTTTAAAGTACAAAGCAAAGGGGCGACCCCGGCCAATGCGGTCAAAATCGTTCCGATGGATATTCGTCATCAGATTCCCGTAGGTATCCACCTTAACGATATTTCCTAGCAGTTGATCCGCCCGAATCACGGGTTGTAAGGTTACCCGCTGAGTGGCTTGGGAGAAAGGTAATCCGATTTCGGCCAACGGCTTCTCAGCCAGTAGATGCTCTACTGCGTAGGCCAAGCAAGTAGCTACGGAGTGTTGTTCGGAAGGCTGAGTCTCTAATTCGTGAAAAGGTCCTTGGTGTCCTTCTATCACCACGGTCAGAACACCATTATCGGGGCCCAGAAAAAAATGACCACCAACCTGCGTGGCGATGAGGCGGGGATTTTTCTGATAGTGCGTATGCACCGCAGCTACATGAATGGTACCCTCCGGAAAATGATTGTAGGCATTGCGTAGCGCGTAGGCACCCCGAGTAATATCAAAGGGAGCGATCGAGTGATTGATATCCACCAATTGGAGCCCCGGATCAATTTGTAATAACGTTCCTTTGAGCACCGCCAGGTAATAATCCTGATTGCCATAATCACTAGTTAGCGTCACAATATTCATAAGCAGAAAAGATGCCTTCTAATTCGTTTTTCCAAAATACGGGAACTCTTGGGAGTCACAAAAAGCACGTGCATAAAGTAGGGTCTTTTTTACGGCAGCCGTTCCCTAATAAAAGAACTATATGAATCGGATTTTTTTGCTCCTAAGCACCTTTTGCCTTTTTCTGCTAATTGGTTGCACCCCGGAAGACGACACCGTAACCCCTAGTAATTCCATCAACAAAATCATGCCCCTCGGGGCTTCCCGCGTTGAAGGAGCGCGGCCTGTTTTTGAAAGCTACCGCTACGAGCTTTGGAAACAACTGGTCGATGGTGGATGGGAATTTGATTATATCGGCACAGTAGATGATGAGGCATCATATCCCAATTATGCCAGCCAATCTTTTGATAATGACCACGAAGGCCGAGGAGGATGGACCTCTGGTCAAATACTCGATGGCTTACAAGGGTGGATTGACCAAACGGGAGCCCCAGACATCGTTTTGTTTAGCTCCCCCGGTGGTAATGATGCCTTACAGAACCTATCGTATGCCGATGCCGTAGATAATATCAATAGCATTATCGATCTCTTACAAGAAGCTAATCCCAACATCACTATTATCATGGAGCAATTGGCTCCCGCTCGTTCGGAGCTCATGACTGGCGATTTGGCTAATTATTTTGACCAATTACAGACCGATGTGATACAGATTGCGCAAGACCAGACGACGACGACTTCACAGGTATTACTCGTGGATATGGCTACTGGATTTAGTGACTCTTTGCTGGCCGACGATGTACATTACAATGAAGCAGGAGCCGCATTCATTGCTAGTCAGTACTATACGGTACTTGAGGCCATCCTGGAATAAAGACTAGCAAAGTGGTTGAACCCGTATGTCCATTAATGGGTAGTAGTAGGATTCGGATCGAAATGGTTTGGGGATATATTGGATGGGCCTTCAAAAAATTGCAATTTGTGGGTTTGAAGTGAACTATTGTTCCTTAAATTCAATTCCTAGTTTGTTGTAGGTATTGTACATACCCTTATTTTTTGAATTGCATCATTTAAACGGTCTATCTATTGAGTGAGATCATTTTAACGATTGACGGGGTTGACCCCGTCGCTTTATACGGAGAGAACAATGTCAAGCTCAACCTCCTACGGAAAGCCTTCCCTGAAATTTCGATCAACGCCCGAGGTCATAACTTGAAGATCACCGGCGAGAAGAAACTCACCCAAAAGGCAAAAGCCAAATTCGAGCAAATGGTCCGGTTATTGAGAGAACACCAGGAACTGACCACCCAAACGGTGGAAGATCTGCTCAATGGAGGTAATCCTTACGAATACAAGCTGAGTAATGGCCATAGCAATGCCACGATCGTACACGGTCGGGGTGGTAAGCAAATTAAAGCAAAGACGATTAACCAGAAACGACTCGTCGTCGTTTCCGAAGAAAATGATGTGGTCTTTGCGATTGGCCCGGCGGGTACGGGTAAGACCTATACGGCGGTAGCTTTAGCCGTACGGGCCTTGAAGAATCGCTTGGTTAAGAAGATTATTTTAACTCGGCCGGCGGTAGAAGCCGGAGAGAGCCTGGGTTTCTTACCCGGTGATTTAAAGGAAAAAATCGATCCTTATCTGCGGCCTCTCTACGATGCCCTAGATGATATGTTGCCACTCGATAAGCTCAACCATTTTATGGATAACCGCATTATTGAGATTGCCCCACTGGCTTTTATGCGGGGTCGCACGCTGGATAATGCTTTCATCATTTTGGATGAAGCGCAGAATGCCACGACCATGCAGCTGAAAATGTTTCTAACTCGTTTAGGCCCCAATGCAAAGTGCATTATTACGGGCGACCTTTCGCAGGTAGATTTACCGCGAAGTGTACGCTCCGGCCTACGGGAAGGCATTGATATTTTGAGCGATGTATCCGGTATCGGTGTGGTGTATCTAAACGCCGAGGATGTGGTACGACACCGCTTGGTCAAGCAGATCATCAACGCTTACGACCGAGCCAAACCACAGTATCGACCCAAAGGGTACCGGGATAATCATTCGGAAGAAGAATAAGCAAAATGAATCCGCCTCATTGCCTACGCAGAGGCGGATTTGTTTTATCGGTAAGATTCGGCGGACTTTTGGTCCAGTTTTCTCGCAATGGGTCCATTAAATGCGAGTTTATAGGCCGATCTTTACCCCGAGTACTCGGGGTATAAAGAGGCTCCTTACACGTTTTTTCTCTTTCATCGCACAAACAATCACCACTATGAAAATGTATCCTATCCTCCTGGCCTTTCTCTTGATTGGCCTTAGCTATTCTTGTGACAATACACCCAAACCGGCCGAAGCAGAATCTATGGCCGATCTAGCCGAAGACTCTACTTTTCAAAATAAACATGAGTTACCAGAAGAAATGGCCTTCAAAGGCAAGGGTACCATCCTTGAATTTGCTACGGATTCCGAACAGCCGGGCACTGCCTACGCACTCATGACCGAAGAACCCTCAGATAAATATCTATTGGTTATTCACGAATGGTGGGGACTCAACGACCAAATCAAACAAGAGGCCGATCGTTTATTTGCTGATTTGGGTGACGTGAACGTAATGGCCCTTGATCTTTATGATGGCAACGTGGCTAGTTCCCGAGACAAAGCGTCCGAATACATGCAAAGCCGCGAGCAAGAACGCCTGGAAAGTATTGTACGGGGTGCTATTGCCAAAGCTGGAGAAGATGCACAAATCGCTACCATCGGTTGGTGTTTCGGAGGTGGTTGGTCTTTGCGCAGCTCTATTCTGGCCGAAGATCAAGGAGTTGGATGTGTCATGTACTACGGCATGCCCGTCAAAGAAGCAACCGAACTGGCTCCGCTGCAGACGGATGTACTGGGTATTTTTGCCAAAAAAGATAAGTACATTAACGAAGAGGTGGTGAACCAGTTCCGAGCTCTAGCGGCAGCTACCGGAAAACAGATTGATGTACATTGGTTCGACGCCGATCACGCATTTGCGAACCCGAGTAGTCCTCGCTACGTAGAAGAGGCAGCCCAGAAGGCCAATCAACTCGCTTTAGAGTTCTTACAAAACCGCTTTCAGTCCTAGGTTTATTGTCGTACTTTTGCGGACGTTTTCAGCGAAGAGAAAACGACATCTTTAGGACCAACCAAAATTAAGACCATGAATTTGGATTTTTTATCCCAGCTTGGCCTAGACGCTAAGAACCCGGGAACTTGGACCGGACAAAAAAGCTCCTCCGAAGGAGCCTATATCGAATCGTACTCTCCAGTCGATGGGAAACGCATCGGTGCGGTGAGCACAACGACTCGCGAAGAATACGATGCCGTGATTGAGAAAGCCACCGAAGCTTTCAAAGTATGGTGTAAAATGCCCGCTCCGAAACGCGGAGAAATTGTGCGTCAGTACGGCGATGCCTTGCGTACGCACAAAGACGCCCTGGGCCGTCTGGTTTCTTACGAAATGGGTAAAAGCCTGCAAGAAGGATGGGGAGAAGTACAAGAAATGATCGACATCTGCGACTTTGCCGTTGGTCTTTCTCGCCAACTTTACGGTTTGACCATGCACTCCGAGCGGCCTAACCACCGCATGTATGAGCAATGGCATCCACTTGGGATCGTAGGCATTATTTCTGCCTTCAACTTCCCCGTTGCAGTTTGGTCCTGGAACGCTATGATTGCTATGATCTGTGGTAACGTGTGCGTTTGGAAACCTTCTGAAAAAACACCGCTTTGTTCGGTTGCCTGCCAGAATATCTTCTTGGATGTACTCAAAGCCAATGATGTACCAGAAGGGGTAAGCTGTATCATCAACGGTAACTACGAAGTCGGTGAATTCATGACGACCGATAGTCGAGTACCTTTGGTTTCCGCGACCGGAAGCACGCGGATGGGTAAAATCGTTGCCCAAACCGTTGGCGCCCGCCTTGGTAAAAGCCTATTAGAGTTGGGGGGTAACAATGCTATCATTGTTACACCAAACGCAGACCTCGATATTGTTTTGACCGGTGCTCTATTCGGAGCCGTTGGTACTTGTGGTCAACGTTGTACCACGACTCGCCGCTTGATTATTCACGAGGACATCTACGATGAAGTACGCGATAAATTAGCAAAGGCGTACGGTCAACTGCGGATCGGAAATCCACTTGATCAAAACATGCACGTAGGTCCACTGATTGATCATGATGCCGTGAAAAACTACCAAAAAGCCATCGAAGGCGTAAAAACCGAAGGAGGCTCTTTCGCCGTAGACGGTGCCGTTTTGGAAGGGGGTGATTACACCAGTGGTTGCTATGTGAAGCCTTGTATCGCCGAGGTAGAAAATCACTACGCCATTGTGCAACACGAAACCTTTGCACCGATCCTTTATTTGATCAAATACAAAGATCTAGACGAAGCGATTGCTTTGCAGAATGATGTACCACAAGGATTATCTTCCGCTATTATGACCCGCGACTTAATGGAAGCAGAGCAGTTTCTATCGGCCGCCGGTTCGGATTGTGGGATCGCCAATGTAAATATCGGAACCAGTGGTGCCGAAATAGGTGGTGCCTTCGGTGGGGAGAAAGAAACTGGAGGTGGCCGCGAGAGTGGTAGTGATGCTTGGAAAGCCTATATGCGTCGCCAGACAAATACCATCAATTACAGTAAAGAATTGCCACTGGCTCAGGGGATCAAATTTGATCTGTAAGCTTTAAGGTAATCACGATAAAGCCGCCCGGCTCCCGCTATCGGGAGTCGGGCGTTTGCTTTTTTTGACCAAATTCTCACTATTCCTTCCCCTTCAAACCCTTGAAAAATCCACCAAACTCTCTTACCTTTTATACATAAGGAATAGACAATCGCCCCGTCTTCCCTCCCCAATCGAACCGATGGTCAGCTCGCAGACGCATCCGCCGTTTCATAAATACCGGCTTGCTATACAGCTGACGAAGCGAGCGTATTTGTTGGCACGGTGTGTGAGAAAGGTATTCTTTGCGTTAAAATTTACGACCAAATAATCCCCTCAACTAGCTGACAGTTCAAATGAAGTAAACGCTCAATTACACAGGGTGCCCCGAACGATTCGGATCAGCACCTAATTGTAAAACAGTGTTATACGGGATTATTATGAAACAGTTCGTCCTAATGGGCCTTGCCCTGGGTCTCGCCTGGGCTAGCCTAGCACAACAACCGACCACCGAATCGGTCAATATCGTACCAAACCCTAGCTTCGAAGAGTTTGCCGCTCCACCTATTGGCTGGTTCTATAAAGGAAAACACTTCACCAATGTCGTTCGCTATTGGGAAGCACCAACTAGTGCCAGTCCCGATGTTTTCGGTCCTCGGGTTAGAGTGCCCGAACACTGGGCCAAAAAGGGCTTCGGTAAAATGCGAGCGCACGGTGGAGATTGTATGGCCGGTATTACCGTATACGGCTGCGATGATGGCAAACCCCATTGCCGGGAATATGTGCAAGTGCAATTATCAGAACCCATGATTCCAGGGCAGAATTATTATTTCGAAATGTTTGTGAGCCATCTTCCACAATCCCTGCAAGCGAGTAATATTGGCATTCACCTGAGTATATTACCCGTCAAGAAACCAACCGATGAACTCATCTCCGCTACTCCACAGATTGTAAACACCAATATTACTTCGGCCAAGAATAAATGGAAAAAACTCTCAACAGAAATTCAGGTAGAAGAGCCCTACTCCTATATGATCATCGGAAATTTTTATCCCGATAGCCTGACCAAGACCCGCAAAACCAACCAAACGATCTTTAACTACTCTTATTATTACGTCGATGACATACTCCTTAAGAAGCTCCCTCCCTACCTTCCGCAACCAGCGGTAGAAAAAGATCTGACATACGAGGAACTAGAGAAAGGAACGGTCGTCACCTTGGATAATATCTATTTCGAATTCGACAAGTGGGACCTTCACCCACGGTCTTTTATTGAACTCAATAAGCTGGTTAAAGTGCTGCAGGATAATCCGAATATGGTGATTCAGGTAAATGGACATGCCGATAATATCGGGGATGATCGATACAATCTGTATCTTTCTCGCCGACGGGCTAAATCCGTCATTCAGTACCTCAATGATCAAGGGATTGCTCGGACTCGTACCCTCTATCGGGGTTACGGATCCCAAAAGCCAGTAGCGACTAATGAAACCGAAGAAGGTCGACAACAAAATCGGCGGGTAGAGTTTATGGTCCTACAGGAGTAGTAGATAGTCCCTGCAAAAAGGCAGTATGAAAAACCGAAGCCCCCTGGCCCCATTTCTGGAAGTAAACCGTTTGGAAGCGGGTTGTGACGAAGCCGGGCGAGGTTGCCTGGCGGGCCCCGTAGTGGCCGCCGCCGTCATTCTCCCGCCCCATTTTGAGCATCCACTCCTAACCGATTCTAAACAACTCACCGATGGACAGCGCAAAAAATTGCGCCCCATTATTGAAGCCGAAGCCCTGGCTTGGGCCGTGGGAGTTTGCTCCGTCGAGGAGATCGATGAACACAATATTCTGCGGGCCTCTTTTCTGGCTATGCACAAAGCGATTGAACAGCTTACCTGCGTTCCCGAAGCCTTACTCATCGATGGCAATCGGTTTATTCCCTACCAGGATATCCCCTATTTCTGCATTGTGAAAGGGGACGGAAAATATCGCTCTATTGCCGCTGCCTCCATTCTGGCAAAGACCTACCGAGACGATTATATGACGGATATAGCCAAGGAGTTCCCCTATTACGCTTGGGATTCGAATATGGGGTACCCAACTAAAGCTCACCGAGAAGCCATCCGACAGCACGGCCCCTGTAAACACCATCGAACAACCTTTCGCTTACTTCCGCAGAGCGAACAAGGCAGCTTATTCTGATCAAAATGGTTCTTACCGAAGAAAGGGATTGTGGTCTTTCTCGTAGCCAATGGACGTCGATGGACCGTGGCCAGGATACACCTGCACGCCATCACCCAGTAGAAAGAACTGCGTTCGAATAGACTCGAGCAAGGTTGCGTGATCTCCCCCCGGTAAGTCCGTTCGTCCGATGCTTTCGAAAAAGAGAACATCGCCGGCGATTAAGAATTCGTCTTCGGCGCAGAAAAAAGAAATGGAGGCGGGAGAATGCCCCGGAGTAAAGAGCGTTTGGAGTCGAGTTTCACCGATTAGGATCTCTTCGCCCACTTCAATAAAGCGTCCAGGATCGGGAGACTCTTGCGGGTAGGGCACTCCGTACATGGCTGCCACTTGAGGGCAAGCTTGTAGAACGGGTAATTCACCCTGGTGGATTTCCAAGGGTAAATGGTAGGTTTCATGGACAAAGCGATTGCCCAAAACATGGTCAATGTGACAATGGGTATTGATCAATCGAACCGGACGCAGATTTTCTGCATCTATATATTGTTGTAAAATGGAACGCTCGCGAGCATCGAAGCAACCTGGATCAAAAATTGCACATTCCTTACTGTCGTCTATTACCAAATAGGTGTTTTCTTGAAAGGGGTTGAAGGTAAAACTCACAACAGAAGCCATCCTTTTGCCGTTTTTAAGTGTAGATTATGTGCTGGTAAACCCTTAATTTGAAAAAGCTACCGCGCTTGCTGGACCAAATTTATTCTCTCAGAATGTTTTGGTCGCCGAAAGGTACTAAATTCACTCTTACCTTTTTTGCGCAGTAGGGATCGACCTGGCCCTCCAGCATATACACCAAGGAAGATGCTCTCGATAAAATAAATTCTATGCGGTACCTTATTACCCTTTCCTTTTTGTTCGGACTATTTGCCAGCCTGCAAGCGCAAGTTGACGCTGTAGAGTTTGGTAAAAATCGAGTCCAGTACCACGATGACTTTGCCGAATGGTCGCAGTACGAAAGCCAAAATTTCACGACCTACTGGTACGGGGAAGCCCGAAATATTGGTCAGGCAGTGGTACAGTTGGCGGAGTATGATTTCTTATTCGTGGAAAGCATTCTGGAACATCGAATCAATGATAAGATCGAGATCATTGTCTATACCGACGTAACGGACCTCAAACAGAGTAATATCGGGAGTGAAGAAGTCTTCGGCACCGTGGGTGGACAAACGAAGATCGTTGGAAATAAAATGTTCGTTTATTTCAACGGTGACCATAATGACCTGCGCCGCCAGGTGCGGGAGGGGATTGCTTCCGTATATCTCAATGCGATGCTTTTCGGCTCCAACCTACAGGAGATTGTACAAAATGCGGTACTCCTCAACTTACCACAGTGGTTTAAAGATGGCTTGGTCAGCTACATTGGAGAAGAATGGAACGCTGATCTGGACAATCGCATGCGAGATGCATTCTTACAAAAAGACTTTAAAGACTTCGAAGACTTTGCCAACGAACACCCCATTTTAGCCGGGCATTCCTTATGGTATTTTATTGGCCTCAACTATGGCCGTTCTACGGTAAGTAATTTACTGTATCTGACCCGGATCAACCGGAGTGTGGAAAGCGGATTTCTATACGTTCTAGGGAGTACCTTTGAGCGGACTACCGAAAGCTGGATGTCCTACTTCGAGCAACGCTACACCGAAGAGCACCAAATGGGCAGTGAAATTACGGGTACACCGCTAACGGTAAAAAACCGTAAAAAGTTAGTAATGTCTGATGTGTCTTTGAGTCCTAAGGGAGATCAGATCGTATATGTGCTCAACGAAATTGGCCGCTACAAGATCTTTTTACAAGATGTAAAAACGGGAGAACGCAAGAAGATTTTTAAGAAAGGCTTCCGGAATCCACTCCAGGAAACGGACTATAATTATCCGCTGCTAGCCTTCAACCCGAATGGCTTAGAATTATCGTACATCTGGGAATACCGCGACATCATCTATCTGACTAAGTACGATTTAAAAACCGGGAAAGAAGAGACCGAAACCATGTCGAGTCAGTACCAGCGAATTTATAGTATGGACTATCTGACCAGTAATAATCTCGTGCTTTCCGGAGCGGTACGTGGTCAGTCCGACCTGTTTATCTACTTCACCAAAACCCGGCAAACCCAGCGCTTAACCAATGATTTCTGGAATGACCTGGACGCTTCTGTGGTTAATATAGGTGGCCAGCGCGGCATTATCTGGGCTTCGAATCGGCAGGATTCCATTCTGCTCTCCTCGGCCAAGTTAGATACTATATTACCGATCGATAACTTTGATCTTTTCTACTATAATTTGGAAACCCGCGATCCTGAATTAGTCCGGCTTACGCATACGCCGTATACCAACGAGCGTCAACCGGTGGGACTTGATACGACCTACTATTCGTATCTCAGCGACAAGAACGGGATCTATAATCAGTTCAGCGGCTACATGGAGGAGTACCTCCACCACTACGATAAGGTAGTCACCCTGACCGATGGAACAGAAATTATTTTTCACCCCGATTCGTCCTTAATTTCCAAACTAGACAGTGTCACTATTGCCGACCGGGTCGACACGATGGCCATTGTGCCCGTGTATAAACTACGGGGAGTGAATCAGGCTGTGACCAATCTAAACTCTAACTATCTCAGTTTAGACCAAGCCCGGGGAAGCAAGCAGCAATTGGTTGGTCAATGGGTAGACCAACGAACCGAACTCTACTTGCAACCCAATGGGAGTTTGGATCCGGCAAGCCTTTCTAATACCACCCAGTACAAAAATCGGGAGGAAGAGCTGAAAGGGGAAGAAACACCTAACCAAGCCCCCAGCCCAGCTCCGGAGCAAGAAAACTCTAACAATATTCTGGAGCCTAGCATCGAGGAACCCATCGATCTGAGCAATGTGCCAGAAACGAAAAGAGATACCGGAAAAGTAGACATCGATAACTACCTTTTCCAAAGTGAATTTGATAATACCGAAACACCCGCCGAGGTGATCGTAGAGGAAGATAAAGGAGCAGTGACTTTAGCACAACCTCAGCCTTCCTTTACCCCGACCGTACCTCCGGCCACGACCTACAGCTTGGTCACCAAGAAACAAAAGCAGCGGGTAGAGCCTTTTAAGGCGAGTCGCATCATTCCGTACCGCTTGAAATTCCGGACGGATTTTGTAACCACTACCCTCGACAATAGTCTTCTATTTGATCCTTACTTGAGCTACCGGGGTACGCCAGAGGACTTCATTGTACCGCCTCCAGGTATCCTATTAAAAGCCAACTTTAAGGACCTGTTCGAAGACTACGAATTAGAGGGAGGCATTCGGATTCCTACGACTTTTAATGGGTCCGAATATTTCGTCATTTTCGACAATAAGAAAAAGCGCTTAGACAAGCGGATTGCGGCCTACCGTCGGGTGATGCGTTACCCCAATCCGGGTAATGATTCCATTGCCTCTCCGCTACAAGCGCGCAATGAGGTGAATACCTTTTTGGCCCAGTATCAAGTACGGTATCCATTGGATGTGTTTACTAGTATTCGGCTTTCGGGTAATCTGCGTTTCGATAATACCGTGGCCTTGGCAACGAGCCAAAGTTCCTTGAGGGAACCAACGATCCAGGAACAGCGCATTTTCTTACGAGCAGAATATATCTTCGATAATACTTTAGATAAAGCTTTAAATATTAAGCACGGCACTCGGTACAAATTCTACGCCGAATTGATGAAGGGTTTTAATATTGATCTGGTCGATCAGTTCCAATTCAATTTCAACAATGGATTTACCACGGTATTGGGGGCTGATGTCCGGCATTATCAACGCTTCTTGAAGCACAGTGTATTGGCGTTCCGCTTTTCGGCGGCTACCTCCTTCGGTAGTGAGAAAGTCTTGTATTTTCTGGGAGGCTCTGATAATTGGTTATTCCCGCGGCAGAATACGGATATTCCTCGCCCGGACCCCATTACGGACGGCTTCGCCTACCAAACCACCATGCCAAATCTGCGTGGATTCCGCTTCAACATCCGGAATGGAAACTCCTATGCCTTGATCAATAACGAGCTGCGAGTTCCGGTATTCCAATACTTCGGTAACCGCATCAAATCGAATTTCCTCCGCAACTTCCAGCTGGTTGGATTCTTCGATATGGGAACAGCTTGGCAGGGTTTAACGCCTTACGCTGATGATAACCCCTTGAATACGAAAACCATTCCTGATCCAGCGGTGCCGGCGAATCCCGTTACGGTCAAAGTCCGCTTCTTCCGCGACCCCATTGTATTGGGCTACGGTACTGGGGTACGGATGTTACTGTTTGGCTATTTTGTCCGCTTAGATTACGCTTGGGGTATTGAGACGCGCACGGTGCAGGATCCTCGTTTGCACATCTCGCTAGGGATGGACTTCTAAGGTAAAGCGTAATCGGACCGTCAATTTTTTGACGGCTGCCCTTCATTTCCTGAACCGAAAGCGACAAGGGATGTTAAAAAGGCCAATCTTTGACTTACAAAAACGAATGACCTTGCGCAAGTAAGGTCGAGATCGACTCCGGTCGATACCAAGCTTAAACAAGAAAAGGCGTTGGATCACTGATCCGGCGCCTTTTGTCATTGCTGCCTCTTTTTCTTACCAAACCGTGCAAATGCGAGTTTGGGCGACTACCTTCAGGTCTACGCCCCGAGTACTCG
>JBCDIO010000002.1:0-19333 GCA_038748815.1 Bacteroidota bacterium | reverse complement strand
GGTCATGTTATTTTCTATTCACCCGCCGAGTGTAACAATCGGTATGTTGATCAGTTTGACCCTATTTAGCGCCCTTTTTGCCGATATGCTCTTCATTCCTCCCCTCATTCGGTGGCTGATGGGCGACGCAAAAAAAGAATAGCCTTTTGGTCACAGTTTCGTTTTTTTGCCCAATTCTGGCAGAACAAATATTGTGCTGACCACCTGTACCGTATAGAAAGTCCTATCTTTGGATCAATGGTTCAATAATTAGATAACTGATTTTTGACCTCTTCAGGGCTACTAACGAAGCATTCCGGCCGTCATTTATGATGGACCAGTAAAAGGAGTGTTGTCCGACAACCTACCTCCTAAAGCCCAACATCCATTTATTACACTCTGGTAAAGCATCAGTGCTATGCACGTACGATTTCCCCATCTAAGCTGGATTATACTGAGTATTCTAGCTTTCAGTTCTTGCACCGAAGAAGAGCTTATTACCGTGACCGACAACCAGCCACCTACGGTAAATAACGTCCCGGCCATTAAAATTGAGAATTACGTCAATCGCATTTTCATTGACCTCCTAGGCCGCGAGCCCTTAGATTTGGAATTGGCTGAAGAAGCAGCCGCTTTACGCGACGCTGATCTTAGCATCGAAGCACGCAGAGCTTTAGTTACTAAACTACAAACCAGCAACACTTTTATCGAAGGCGATAGCTCCTACCGAAAAGCCCATTATCAACACCTTTATAACCTCGGAAAAGTACGTTGCCTAGAAGGAGCCTCCGACCAGGATATTCGTGAAGAACAACAAAACGCCGATGGGATTGATAGTATTCGCTTGGAAAGGGTACTCACCGCAGGTAGGGACTTACAGGCAAAAAGTATTACCATCGAGCAGTTTTTTGGTCGTATGATCTTTAACAAGGTCTACGATGTCATCAATATGAATAGCTTCAACTTCGTGAACGCTACCTTCGATAACCTCCTTTGGCGGTTCCCCACACAGTCCGAATTTCAAGCCGGCTTCAATATGGTCGAATTCAATCAAGAAGGATCCCTACTAGGACGTTCTGGCAGCGATAAAGAAATGTACGTGGATATTATTATTAGCTCACCAGAAATGTACGAAGGACTGATCATATGGGCCTATCAATCGCTCTTAGCTCGCCGACCAACCACCGAAGAAACCGTCCAATTGCTCGATACTTTTTATCAGAATAACGATTTTGAAGCCATCCAACAAGCCATTATGGTTACCGACGAGTACGCTGGCTTTTAATTTTAGCTTTCCAAAAAAATACACACTATGCTTCGCTCATATTGGCTACTAATGCCGGCATTCCTATTATTGCTAGCAACGGGTTGCAAAAAAGACACTTCTTACCTCTACGAGGTAAACACCATTACCATCAATCCAAATAATGGTGGGAAGACCAAACAAAAGTCTCAAGAACAATTCATTAACATTGCTTACGCCAACTTCTTTCAAGAAGCCTTAGCCCCTAATGACTTAGTAGATATCTCTAAAGTGGTGACTTCGATTGGAGATAAGCAGATTGCCTTTGAAACGATCATATCAAAAATGATCGTCGATCCGAACGTAGTTATTCCCTCAAATCAAGAAATGCGCACTAACCTCGAAACCTTTATCGAGGAAACCTATAAACGCTTTTATGTACGTATTCCTACCGAAGCTGAGAAAACGTGGTGGATCAACTACCTGCAATCCAATACGGACGTAAAACCGGAGTTAGTCTATTTCTCCTTTGCCACATCGAACGAATACTATTACTACTAATCAAATCGGAAGGTCGATCATGAAAAGAAGAAATTTTATCAAAAAAGCTGGGTTAACCGCTGCCGGAAGTATGGCGGTGCCATACATCCTTCCCTCTGGCCGCCTGTTTGCTACTACGGGTAATCCTCCAATGGCCGAACACGTCGTTTTTGTACTTATGGCCGGTGGAGTACGCCAACAAGAAGCCATCGAACAAAAATACTTGCTTGACCAAGGGCTCGACGTAGAGGGTAACATTATGTACAATATGCTTAATGGTACCCCGCCAGAATTAAAGATCGTTTACGGCACCGACACTCCAGATGGCCAGCCCGGAGGACAACCCATCGCTCCTATTCTCAACACAACCATAGAAGATCAAGGGACCATTTTTAAAGAGGTCGCGTATTCTGCTGGAGGTACCGGCCATTACGCGGGTCTGAGTACCGGTGTATCCGGGTACTATGGTATTACCCAGGGGCTAAAACAACGTCCCGTACACCCAACAATCTTTGAATACCTGCGCCGACACGGTGGTTACAAAGCCACCGATGTTTGGTTTATTGGCAACGGGATCAACAATTCTACTCCATTGCTCAATCACTCCGAGTATCAAGGATACGGTTGGCAGTACGGTGCGAATTTCTTCGCCCCAACTATCACCTTCGGAGACGAAGGGGATGCTCACCTTAAGGGCTTCAAAAACTACCACCCGGAAGAGGAATTACCCCCTATTGAAAAGATGCGGTTCTTCCTCAACCAAAACTTTTTGCAGAACGGTGGAGAGATCCCGCACCTCAACAACACCGAGGAAGAAAAATATAATATCAAGCTTTTCATTGAGGAAACGTTTAACCGGAAGCTAACGAGCCAGATCGCTTTCCCGCCCGTTAGCGATAGCGGAGACCTAAGAACCGTTGGGTACGCCATGGAAGTTTTGCGCTACTTCAAACCCAAGCTACTCGTTTTGAATCTTTCGGGCGTTGATGCTTGCCACAATAGCTACACCAACTATCTGCAGGCTTTACACCGATCAGATCATGCCCTCGGATTTATTTGGAACTATATCCAAAATGAGATTCCGGAAATGGCGGGTAACACAGCTCTACTAGCCATGCCTGAGCATGGTCGTAATCAAGACCCAAATGGTATTCTTGATGAGAATGACTGGTTAGCTTATGATCATGACTCCGATGCGAACTCTCGGCGAATCTTTACCACCATGGTAGGGCCTGGCATTGACGCAGGACTAAGCCTAGGAAGTCCAGGTAATACCGTCGGCGACGCCTCTGATATTGTTCCAACGATTGCAGAGATCTTGGGAATAAAGAGCGAAGTACAATCCGCCGGACTACTAGCAGGCAATTCCATGTCCTTATTTGATCGCATCTAAAAAGTACCCAATGAAGCAACTATTCTACACAGGACTACTGCTAGCCATTGCTTTATTCGTTGGATGTGGCGAAGACGATGATACCTTCATCAATCCCTACGAACAGGTTGACGAAGAAATACAGCAAGATAGTATCGATATCGAACTGGATCCCACCAGCCTCGCCGGTTTACACGCTAATATCTTTCGTAAAACATGCGCCAATTCAGGATGTCACGATGGCACCTTCGAACCAGACTTCCGTACCATCGAAAGTACGTACAACACCTTAGTCAACCATCCTATCATTAAGAATGATCCGCAAAATTCTTTTGATGTTCGGGTTTTGCCTGGTGATATTGCTGCTTCGCAATTGGTTACTCGCCTCGAAATTGACATCGATAATAATTCAGGGATCATGCCGTTAATCGTGGAACCTGACTCCGATTGGCCAGAAAAGAGAGAAGAATACATTCAAAATATTAAAGATTGGATTGCCGCGGGAGCCAAAGACGCACTCGGTAATTAAAGCTCCCTGGTAAAAGGCTTGGGTCTTTATAAAATTTCATCGCTACCTATGCACTATAAATATCTTCTTATCACTGGTTTGCTGGGTGCAATCCTTCCACTCCTGTACAGTGGGTGTACAACTACTGAGATCAATACGGACCCAATTTTTGATCTAGAACCGCAGATCAAGTTAGAGTCTTTTAGCAGTAGCTCTATTGTGCAATTCACCGATTCTTTGGCCGTTGAGATTAGTTATGAAGATGGCGATGGTGATCTGGGATCGACAGATCCTGACTTCAATTCGATCTTTGTACAAGATGCCCGACTCGCAAAAGCCGACGAATACTATGTACCACCCCTAGCCCCCGAAGATGCTACGATCTCCATTCAAGGAAAATTACAGATCAACCTAGCTCCCACTTTTCTACTGGGCAATGGCACCCAAGAAACAACGACCTACAGCTTATACATGATCGATCGTGCTGGCAACCAAAGCAACACAATCGAGATTGGACCGATCAGTATACTAAAAGAATAAAGCCGTATTTCCTGCTCCCATTCACTTTCGATTACCCGCTTAGCAAAAAGTAACATGAAACGTTTCCTTTTACTAATCTATTTAACTCCCTTGAGCTTATTTGCTCAGCCTGAGTATTTTATGAGCAATATGACCGTTGATGATTGCGAAGGTTTTCTCTACGACAGCGAAAACGGGGATCCGGCAGGAAATTATGATCATAATGAAAACTATACGTTTTCTATTTGTGTACCAGGAGCGGATCAAATCGTGATGAACTTCTTCAGTTTCTGTACGGAAGATGCTTTTGACTCCCTGCGTGTCTACGATGGCCCCGATACGCTTTCCACGCTTATCGGAACGTTTATGGGAGAAGAAGATCCTCCTACCCTGGTCGCTACCAGCGGTTGTATGACCCTCAATTTTATTAGTGATCCCAACGTTTCTTGTACGGGCTGGGTGGCTTTCTGGGAAACTGTTATTGAAATCCCAGAGCCGCCAGACATCCTTCCCCTAGCGGAACTTCCTTGTGAAAGCAATAGCATCATCATTGAATTTGCGGAGCCGGTACCCTGCGGTGCAATCGTTCCGGGAGCCTTCGCCATATCGGGAACACAATCACCCAATGTGACGGGTGCTACTCCGCTCGACTGTGTCAATGGATTTGTGACACAAGTAGCCCTGACCTTCAATCCGATGATCGATCAAAGTGGCAATTTTGAAGTTACCTTCACGCTGTCCGAAACGATTTGTACCACCGAATACGTCTTGGAATCCGTTGAACCCTTTGCAGTGACCGACTGCCCACTCGATGTCGAGATCATCCTCAACGGTTTGGCCGCCTGCGCTGGTGATGCCGCTACCCTATTGGCAGAAGCAACGGGTGGAGACCCGAACACCTACGCTTTTAATTGGGCCCCACAACCTTCCAATTTGGATTCCATCATCATTCAACCTACGGGTACAACGACTTACTATGTGACGGTAACCGATGGTAATGGAGCAATGGCGACCGATTCTATCGTGATCACGCCAGAACCGCTGCCCGTTCTATCGATTTCTGACACGCTCCTTTGTCAAAGTACAGAACCGTTTATCCTTTCAGCTAATCCCCCCGGTGGAGAATGGGTTGGTAATGGAATTGCCGAAGGACAAGAAATGACCGGACTCTACGATGCTTCTATTGTACCCTATCCCTTTGACACCGTTGGATACACCGCACCCAATGGTTGTTTTACGATCATCATCATTGAATTTATCCCTTTAGACGTTGGTACCGATGATGCCGCTTGTCCGGGTAGTGCCCCATTCGCAGTCTCTGGTGGATTACCTATTGGTGGTTCTTGGTCAGGGCCCAATATTACTCCAGATGGAGTTTTCACCCCACCGGCTACCCCAGGCTCTTTCGAAGTATTTTATACTCATCCAAACGGATGTGTAGGATCTAAGATGGTGAATGTCGGTGAGATCACTTTACCAGCATTGGATTCCATCTGCCAGAATGAAGACCCCTTTGCGATCGACCCCATACCATTTGGCGGCGTTTGGACGGGTACTGGTATCATCGATCCGGATAATGGGGTTTTTGATCCCAATGAAGCTATGGCCGGAGATAACCAATTGGTCTACGAAATAAACGGCTGTTCAGATAGCCTAACGCTGCATTTAAAGATTATCGATGCTACCTTCAACACGAATGCCTGTCCAATTGAAGATCCTTTTCTTCTACCCGGAAACTGGGCCCCGATGGGTGAAGGTGTTTGGTCCGGCGATGGAATAATCGATCCGATTACGGGGCTCTATGACCCTACCATTTATGGCGGTAATGGAAATGATACCCTCTACCTCACTGCCAATGGATGCACCGACTCCAGAGTTATGTTTATCCGCCAAACGAATATCATTCAGACCTACGTAGATTTCTGTCCCGATGGTGAAATTCTGGAACTAACCTTCGAAACGGTGGGCCGGAATCCCTGGGGAGGCCAATGGTATGGCCCCGGTGTGGTAAATCCCCAAAACAATGACTTCTATTTCGATCCAAGTCTGATAAATCCTGGGCTCTACAACATTTACTACGAGGCAAACACTTGTATTGATAGCATGGAAGTAGAAGTCAAACCCTTCCCAGAAATTACGCCCGATACCTTCTGCATTCTGGCACAACCCGTAGACCTGATTGTCGATTTAGTTGGGGGCGTTTGGTCGGGACCGGGGATTATCAACGAGAACCAAGGAACTTTTGATCCAGAAGAGGCCGGTGTTGGTAGTCATTTCGTCGCGTACGCAACTCCAGATGGCTGTGCCGGATCTGAAGAAATGATAGTGACCGACGTCTTCCAAGCGGAGATTGACGGACTAGATAATAGTTACTGCTATCAGGATACGACCATTATTCCCGTACTCACACCCACTGATGGTCTTTTCACCATAAATGGAGAACCCGCCGCGCATTTTAATCCGGCCATTGCTGGGCCGGGCACTCACTTTATTGATTACGTATACGGGGTAGACGAGTGCGAAACCAGTGATTTCTTTGTTGTTGAAGTTGGTGAAGCAGTCTCGGTAGATCTCCCCTTTTTAGTGGATTCTGTTTGCGCGGGTCAAGACATTGAAATTTCCGCAATTGGCTCGGGTGGTAGTTCCCTCAATAACTTTACCTACAGCTGGGATAGTGGACTTGGTTTTGGACAAGCGCATTTCGTTAGTCCTAATCCAGGCACCAGCCAAACCTATACCGTTACCGTCGAAGATGGTTGTTCCGATCCGGCCGTTGGCAGTTTAACTGTTTACGCACACCCGCCGATCACACTAGAAGCGGAATATGGACCAGAAGTCTGTTTTGAAGACACCACCTTTGTGGAAGTATACGCTGGACCGGGAGCGGACTTCACGTACCAATGGGACGCCTTCCCTCCGGTAGAGGGTAACCTGGTAGAGGGGCAACCCGGTATCTACGGACTCACCATTACAGATAATGAAACGGGCTGCCAGCGTTTTGAGGACATCCAGTTACCTGGATTTGGCCCCCTTACAGCCAACTTTGCCCTTTCTCCCTTAGTAGAAGGTTGCTTGAACACAATAGATCCGACAATCCAAATACTGGACTTCAGTGTTGGAGCCATCAAGGGTTTCTGGGACTTTGGTGATAATACCGGTTTACAAGCGTATGAGTTGGGTGTTAACCTAACGCATAATTTCGTGGATACTGGTTTTTACGAAGTGACGCTCCGTTTAGAAAACGAGGGTGGCTGTACCTCCGAGTTTTCGTTACCCGTCTGTGTGGAATTTGCTCCTCGGATCTTTGCTCCAAATGCATTCTCACCAAACGGCGATGGAAAAAACGATGGGTTTGGTTTTGTTGGATTCGATATCGAATCCATTCGTTGGCAGATTTATAATCGCTACGGAGAGATGATCTACGAAGGACAAAACTTGGACGACCGCTGGGATGGAAAATACAAAGGGAACTGGGCTCCTTCGGCTGTTTATACGGTAGTGGCTTATTACGTTCCCAAAGGAGAATCGAGACAGCAAGTATACAATGGCTTTGTCACCTTAATCCACTAAGGCGGCGGCATCTAGAAAGAATTTAGCACCCCAGTTGGGGTAACGCAGGGGCATATACGAGCCCCAAAAAGGGCTGGAACCCGCCAAGGCACCATTCGTGTTAGGATTCCGGCCCTTTTTCTGTTGTCTGCATAATTGCTCCACCAAGCGTCGAGCTTCTTTCTGGTAGGCATCAACCTCTGTTTCTGTACCAATTTTTTCTAGCAGAATGGCGATTTGTGCCTGACCGGGAAGGCAGGAGAACTGTAACTGATCTTCCCCTGGTGCCAAATAAGCCCCAGCCCAACGACCCGAAATCTCTCTTCGTCCCCAATAGTGCGCCAGTATTTGAGTAGCGTAATCTTGAAATTCTTTCTGGGCTAAAATAGCTCCTAATTCCCACCAACCGCGAATCGTATAGGCCACCGTATGTAGGAAAGCGGCGGCACCGGGTTTAAAGCCTGCTCCCAGCAAGGCTCCATTGGGTTGAATACACTCCGCTAAAACGGCACAGATCGGGTTTAACTGATTCCATTCTCCACTGCGCCCCATGGTCTGCATAGCTAGGGCCAAGGGCCAGATGGCACGAATGTAATAGGCTGCTAAAAAATCCGGTTTGTACAACCCAGGGATTTCTTGTTTCGGGTCGGCGATGGCCTGTAGGCACCAGTCAATACTGCGATTAATAATAGCCTCGGCCTCCGTACTCGCTTGGTCTTGGTACCCGGAAACCAAGCCTAGTAGGATCTGTCCCGTGTTAAACAGGCTCGGTTGTCCGGAAGAAGCAAATAAGCTGGAATAGGCCCCCGTCGGAGAAGCTATGCTAAGCAACCAGTGGTAACAGGAGCGAGCAGCCTGAGCGGGTTCCCATTCTGGAAAACGGGATTGGTAAGTAAATAGTGTTGGAATCAGATACCCCGTCGTTTCTGGATAAGGAGCGGCCCATCCATTTCGCCAGTTGCGCCAGCGGGCGTAAAAAGCCGCTGAGCCCGCCCCTTGATGCACTTGACAAGACCGAAGTAGCCAGCGCAGAGCGGCTTCCTGGTGATCGGATAAATGGATGGTGGGTAAGGCAGAATGATCCATCTTAGCGTGCTCTTAAAAGTTGAACCCAGCGTAGCCAAGCGCTTTTGTATTGCTGAACGTGTAGGTAGGAAGTGAGTGTACCTCCAAAATACCGGAAGACGGGCTCTACATTCGGCACCATACTTCCTTCAAAGTCAAAAGAACGATAGTTAGCCGCCATACAATCTTCTAGGATCTGCCAAATAAGAGCTTCCGAAGCTCCACTTTGGCGAATGGTTGCATCAGACCCACTAAGGCTATAATAGGCTCGATCGCCATCCAATAGTACCAAGGCTCCGGCGTGTACTCTTCCTTGTGGGTCGCGAGCCAAATAGACTGCTCCCTTTTCTCGTTGTGCGAGTACCTGTAATAGGTGCACTAAGCGTGGTTTCAACAATGGAAGCTCTAGTTTATTTTGTCGAAAAGAGCGTTCGATAATGTTGTAGAAAGCATCATAATCATCGCTTTGTTCGATTAAAATCTCTTTTTGGGCTCGGCGAATCTTGGTGCGGATCGCGGTCTTGATGCCCTCCCAAGTTTGTCCCTCCGCTTGTAAGTGTTCCAAAAGGTAGGTATAGCGAACCCCCAACTCATAACCAACCCGGTGGAAAGCCATTCCATTCTGCCAAGCTGGGCTTAACATAAAAGAATGCCAGGCAGCATTGGGCAGGCTGCCTTCCCATTCTTTTACGAGGCGGTGCGTATAACCATACTGTTGTACCGACGACTGCCCTTCGGGAAATTGAATCCATGGAGTGAGATAAGTCGTAAGAGGCGGATTTTTCAGTAACTTTTGTCCGTAGCGTTGGGAAATAGCGTAAGGACAAGCGAAAATTTCCTGGCCTTCTTTATTGAACAGAACCGAGGCTCCCCATCCCTCCGAACCACAGACCGCATCAAACCACCAATCCTGACTATGAATTGGGATGAAATACTTCTGACAAAGTTTGCGGTAGTTCGATTGGCCAGCTTGGCTTGACATAAGGTTCCTTTGCTCGAAATCGTTGTAAATTAACCAATTAATTTGCAATTTGCCGCGAGCCGGAAGGCCGACCCAACAAATACAAACGCAATTGCCAACGAACGACTTTATACCCTTTAACCGTCCTTTCGTAGCTGGTACCGAAGCAGCCTTAGTCGCTGTCGCTACCCAGGCCGGACAGCTCAGCGGAGAGGGTTCCCATACGAAGTTTGGCCAAACCTGGCTAGAAAAACGAACGGGTGCGCACAAAGTACTGCTAACTCCTTCCTGCACTCACGCTTTAGAGATGAGTGCTCTGCTCCTCGATATTCAACCAGGCGATGAGGTCATTCTTCCTTCGTACACGTTTGTATCAACGGGAAACGCCTTTGCATTGCGCGGTGCTCGACTCATCTTCGTAGACCTCGACCCAGCCACCATGAATATCGCGCCACAGGCGATTGCCGAGGCGATCTCCCCGAAAACGAAGGCGATCGTCCTAATGCATTACGGAGGGGTGGCTTGTGATATGGAAGCCATCATGGCTATCTCAGAAGAATACGGCATTCCAGTTATTGAAGATGCCGCCCACTGTTTAGATGCCTATTTCCAAAGAAGGCATTTAGGTTCTTTTGGCCCACTGGGCACACTCAGTTTTCACCAAACCAAAAATATTCACTGTGGAGAAGGGGGTGCGCTTTTAATCAACCACAAAGAATGGATTGAGAGAGCCCAAATCGTTCGGGAAAAAGGAACGAACCGAAAAGCTTTTCAAGAAGGTCGAGTGCAAGCTTATACCTGGGTCGATATTGGTTCTAGCCAATTATTGGGAGAACTGCCCGCCGCCTTCTTACAGGGACAATTACAGGCGGCTGATCAGGTTTTGGAACAGCGTTTGCTGCGTTGGAATAAGTACCAGTCTGCATTTACTCCATTGGAACAAAAAGAACGCATTGAGCTGGTTCGCATCCCAAGGGAAGCATCCCCAAATGGGCACTTATTCTATCTAAAATGTCAAGACAAAAAGGAACGTGGTGCCTTGACTCGCTTCTTAAAAGAACGTCAAATACAGGCATATTTTCATTACCTTCCTCTGCATCAATCGATTGCCGGACAACGGTACGGAACATTTAGAGGGAGCGATCAATATACAACGAAAGATAGCGAACGCCTACTTAGGCTGCCTCTTTATACGACGCTTAAACCCGAGGAACAAACTCGAGTGATTGAGGCCGTTTTCGATTTTTATCATGAATGAGCAAACGACACATAAGATTTGGCTGTGTATCGGCCAATACTCCTTGCTCGGCATACAACTACTAAAAGCCTGCCGTAAAGATCCAACCCTGCGGATCGACCGGATCATTCTGGCCGATGATCGACGGTGGGACCTCTTTGACCACCAGTTAAATCCACGGGCCGAGCGCACCTTACGCCGTTTCTGGAAAACAAAACTACGTCGCTATCGGTGGCGCTACCGGCTGCGCAAGCAACTTCGTAAAACCAGTACTCCAACACAATATATCCATTCCGTTAATGACCCCAGCATGGTACAAGACCTTCGTCAGGCGAGGGTCGACATCATTCTAACGGCAGCTTGGCCCCAACTATTCAAAAAAGAGACCTTACAGGCTTGCCGGAAAGGGATCATCGGTATTCACCCAAGCCTCCTTCCGGCCTACGCTGGAGCGCATCCACACTTCTGGGTTATTCGAAGAGGGGAAACAGAAAGCGGTCTAACCGCCCATTGGCTTTCCGAAAAAATTGACCGAGGACCTATTATTGCCCAGGTCCGCTTTGACATCGAGGGGCTCCGATACCGAGAACTGTATAAGAAAATGGGTAAACAGTTACCCGCCTTGATCCAGGATTTACAACTTGTTTTAGACGGCGTTTCGGAACCGGTTTTAAAGAATGAGAACATCGATTCCTCTTGGTTCAATAATAACCAAGACCAAGACAGTGCCATTGATTTTCAGCGCCAAGACGCTAGAGAAGTGTTCCAAATTATTCTTTGCGAATCGGGCTTTTTCTGGTGGAAAGGCCGACGAATTCATATTGTACGAGGTTCTATAGAATCCGGTGATTCGCAACAGGCACCTGGAACGGTACTAGAAATGCATCCTTTGCGCGGCGTTCTAATTCAATGCCAGCGGGGGCAGATTCGACTGACCCAAGTTAACCACCACTACCGGCGACGGCCCATTACCCCGCTCGTACGAAAACTAGGGTGGCGGAAGAATATTCAATTACCCGAAAACCCTTTGTACGCTGAGTAGGTCGATTCGGGAACAAGCCATTGCGGGGGTGCGTTGGACCAGCGTTTCCTCAGTAGCCAGTATTGGGTTCCAGTTAGGACAGCTCATCATTTTGGCTCGTATCCTTGGCCCAGAAGCCTTTGGTTTGATGGCTTTAGTCTTGGTAGTCACCAGAATATTACAACCACTCGCCGATGCGGGTCTGCATCAAGCGGTCATTTTCCACCCCAATTTATCCAAAGATATTCTCAGCACGCTGTATTGGATCAATCTATTTATTGGTTGTGTTCTAGCTTTATCCGTTTTTGTAGGTGCTCCTTATTTAGCGCAACTTTTGGGAGATAATCGCCTAACCAAACTATTCCAGCTGGTGTGCCCCATCTTAATCCTGGGTCCATTGGCTTCACAGATTATTGCTCTATTCACCCGCGACCTTAAATTTGATCGCTTAGCGATCATTCAAATCGGGAGCTTGGGGGCTGAGTTCACCACAGCCGTTACCTTCGCCTGTTTAGGATGGGGTGTTTATTCCCTAATTTGGGGATATTTAGCTCGCTTTATCGTGCAGGCTATACTAGCCTGGTGGTACGCGGGCTTTTCGTACTTACCCCAGTGGACTTGGGGGCTTTCCCAGGCTTGGCCGTACCTCCGTTTTGGGCTATTTGAAACCGGAAATTTATTGATCAATGTTTTTTCTACCCAAATCGACAAAGCACTGGTTGGAAGAATTTTAGGCCCCACTATCCTCGGTTATTATTCGATCGCTTGGGAGCTCATCGTTTTTCCTATTGCTCGGATCAACCCGATCATCAACCGGGTTTCTTTCCCCATCTTTGCTAAGATCAAAGCGATTCCGGAGCAGCTCAACCGTTATTACTACCGATCCGTATCTCTGCTTCTACTGATCAATATTCCGGCTTTGATCGGATTGGCCTTGGTAGCGGAACCTTTTGTAGAAGTATTCTACGGGAAGGAATGGCTACCCGCGGCACCGCTCATTCAAATTTTAGCGATCGTAGGAATCCATAAAGCCTTTGCAAATCCTGGATCGGGGCTTCTTCTGGCCCAGGGGCGGGCGGATATTGGATTTTATTGGAATATTGGATGGACACTAGCCCTCACCATGATCATCGCGCTGGGTTTATACCAATACCCCAACGCGCAAACGGCGGCTTGGACCCAGTTGGTAGCGGCCTTCTTGCTCGGATGGATCTGGCATTTCTTAGTCGCTCGTTATGGTAACGTGCGGTACAAAAAACTGTTATTATTCGCGGGCAGAACAGTCGTTCTATGTCTTCCAATGATCTTATTGTTAGGCTTTACGCCATCTTGGACCGAATGGGTAGTGCTTGATCTGGGACTACGAATTTTGGCCGGAGTAGTTCTCTTTACGCTCCTTTACGGCCTTCTCTATCAGGAGGAGTGGAGATTCTGGCTGGAAAGTTTACGTCAGCGAAATCACAATACCGCCCAAAACAGGGACCTTTAGATGTAATCATTACAGAATGGCAGCTTTCTTCGGACATACCAAATCTCCCCACCCATCGGTCCCACCGATGGGACCGGATCTGGCTGCCATTTTACAAGGGGCAAACGATCACTATGTACACCAAGCTTGGGACCTTTCGGGTTGCTGGCTTGGTTACCAGCACAGACATCAAGAACTGCTGCATCTGCAAGCGGGACCAAGACAACTATGGGTATGGGGTAACATTTTTGCTCGAGAAAAAGAGTCCCTTTCACCGGGAGACATACTACTCCAGGGTGCTTCTAATCGGGCACTTTCCCAAAGCCTTCAGAAAGTTCACGGAACGTATATAGGCTTAATCCATGATGAACAGCAACAGCTATTACATCTTTTCTCTGGCCCTCGTGGTTTGAGACCTTTGTATCTGCTGAAACACGACGGACATTGGATATGGTCGTCCGAATTAAAAGGATTTTTAGCGATTCCTCATTTTAAACCTTCGGTGCAAAAAGGAGCTGTATCCTGTTTCTTTGATCGTGGATTCTTACCTGGAGAGATGACCTGGTTTAAAGGTGTAGAGCGATTACCGGCCAGTTGTATGCTGACTATTGATTTAAAAACAGGTCGAGGAAAGAAAACAAGTTATTGGTCTTGGCAGAAGCTACAGCGGATTCCGGATCTCGACTACCGAGCATCGTTGGAAGAAGGTAAAAGGAGATGGCAGCTAGCCCTAGGTAGACGAATCCCTGCATCACCCAAGACCGTCTGCATTTCCCTGAGTGGAGGTATGGATTCTCGATTAATATTAGGAGGCTTACAAGATCAGATAGGCTTACGGACATTCACTTTTGGAAAGAAAAGGAGCTGGGATGTTGAGTACGCCCAACAATTACAAAGGGTCGTTGGTCACGATCACCAATGGTGGGAATTGTCGACGGACAATTGGTGGCAAGGAAAAGAAGAGGCCGTTTGGCAAAGCGATGGTCTCAAGAATCTGATGCATCTACATGGAAGTCCTTTCTATTCCCAAATGGCCGCTTCCGAAGTAGTGAATTTCAACGGCTTTTTGGGGGGAGCTGCCGCAGGAGGGCTTCTGCAGAAAGGAGCTTGGGATGCTCAGGCTACCCAAGCCGCTCAAATGGAATTGCGTAGGCTTAGTACCCATGCCGAATGGCAATCCGCTGATTGGTACCAAAAAGACACTGCAGACAGTTGGGCGATCAATCACCGCATTCGGCGTTTCAGTGCCGAAGGTGTTTGGCAATGGGATCGTTGGATACCCCAACGGCTGCCTCTGGCGGACGATGAGTGGCTGGATTGGATCTATCAATTACCTCCAACCTTTACGCAGAATGGGCGTTGGTTTAATGATCTGGCCATAGAGCGTTATCCGCACCTTTTTAAAGATATTCCTTGGCAACGAACTGGGGTGCCCGTTGGCCATTGGTCGAATACCTGGTTGCTGCGCTACCCGATCCGCACAGCGCAATATCGATTGGGGTTTCTGCCTAATTACAGCTTTGCTAATTATCGGCGATGGCTTTGCGAAAAGCCCGGTTATTCCTACCTAGAGGCCCTATTACATCCGGCCCAATCGAAGTACTTTCCGTACCTTGGACAGGATTTAGTGACCACCCTGCTGAAACCACATTTTAACCGCCAAAAAGACCATACCGAAGCGTTGGGCCGAGCACTTACCATTGAACTATGGCTCCGAGCGGTAGAAAAATATCGAACAGGAAAATGAAAGTACTACACCTCTTTGATCGCTATCTCAACTCCACCATGAATTGGGCTTACAAGCTGATCAAACACACGCCCGAAGTAGATGTGCTGGTGAGTGCGCCCATTCTCATTAAAAATCAGTTTCTCGATCCGGCTTTTCATTTTTTACGATCCCCTTATCAGAGCTATCTTCCCCGCAACGAATGGAATGTAGGACCGGCACTACGAATTGTGGCGGGGCTTACTTTTCGCAGGAAGCAATTATTTCAGCAGGCCTTGCATCGGAGCTTAAAAAATGATCCACCTGATCTGATTCACGCGCATTTTGCACACGTAGGTTGTTCGAGTATCCGCTTGGCCAGTCTACTGAACTGCCCTTTGGTGGTGTCTTTCTACGGTTACGATTATGAGAAGATTCCTACGACCCGCCCCAAGTATAAAGCGCTATACCAAGAGTTGTTTCGGGTTGCTCGACTCATTCTTACCGAAGGGGTATACGGTCGGCAGGTGCTTATTGATATGGGCTGTCCGCCCGAAAAAGTGCAGGTATTACACTTGGGTATACTGCCCGAGAACGTGCCCTTTGTCGTACGGAAACCGAAAGTAGGCGGTCCATTCCGGATCTTACAAGCGGCTACTTTTACGGAGAAAAAGGGGCAATTGATCAGTGTAGAAGCCTTGGCTATTGCCCGTGAGCAGCATGATCAATTATCCCTTTCGCTGATCGGAGAATTTACCAGCAAACGGTATTTCCATAAAGTTCGGCAACGGGTAAAAGAACTGGATTTAGAAGATCACGTTGATATAAAGCCTTTTGTAGCCCACGATAAATTTTACGCATTCCTCGAAGGGTTTGATCTATTCTTACATCCGAGTTGCTATGCGGTTGATCGCGATTGTGAGGGAGGCGCGCCAATTGTCTTATTGGATGCCCAAGCCAATGGGTTACCGGTTGTTTCCACGCAGCATTGTGACATTCCGGAAGAGGTATTGCAAGGGAAAACGGGTTTGTTGGTACCCGAAAAAGATCCACAGCGGGTGGCCGAAGCCATTTTACAAATGGCTTCAAAGTCGACTACCGACTATGCTGCTTTTAGTCGAATGGCCAGAAAACACGTGGAGGAACAATACGATGTCCGGCATTCTGGTCAACAGTTGCTATCTTACTACCGAACCATTGTTCAACCCTAACCGATTTTTACGTGCGGATTCTGATTCTCACTCCATATTACTATCCGTATATTAATCCAAGAGCTTTTCGCTGGACGCAAATTGCTGCGCAATGGGTGCAAGAAGGACACGAGGTACACGTCCTATGTTCTCGGCACAGCGACTGGCCTAGCCAGCATCAACACGAGGGGGTCGTTGTCCACCGGGTCGGATATAACTCCTTGAAAGAAGTTCTTTATAATACGCTTCGTACCCAGCACCGGCGGGGGGAATCGAGTAGCGGTAAATCTGACGGCCCTGGTTGGCTACAAAGAATGGTGATCTGGATCAATCGGGTTGCTTGGAAGTCCATCTATTGGCCAGACGATGCGGTGCTATGGATTCGTCCGGCTCGCCGAAAAGCCGAGGCCTTAGTCAAAGAAGTCCAGCCTGCGCTGCTTATTTCTACCTCTCTTCCTTTTTCTAGTCATTTGATCGGCTTAGCGGTTAAAAAGAAAAATCCGACGCTCTCCTGGCTGGTAGATATTGGGGATCCTTTTTCTCTACAGCCCTTACATCCACTCAATAATACCCGGCTGTATCAACAGAGAAATAGCAAGGCGGAGCAGCTCGTTTTGCGACACGCAGATCGGATTTCGGTAACTAATACAGGGGCTTCCGAATTGTACGCTAGCGCATTTCCCGAGACGGCGCATAAGCTTACGGTTATTCCTCCGCTCACCCGGCGGTACCCTTTTATTAAGCCGTTCCCCAGAACGGAGTCCGTATTTCGGCTTGCCTACTTTGGGAGTTTCTTTCCGGGGCTGCGGGAGCCTAGAGATATCCTCCATTTCTTTGATCAGTTTTTACAAGCCTACCCTACTTGGGCTAAGCGCATCGAATTACTTTTCTTTGGGGATCTTTTTCAGGATTTGCGAGCGCAGTTTAACCGCTACCCTCGTCTAAAAGATCAGTGTACGTTTATGGGCTTGATTGATCGAGAAGCGGCATTTGAGCAAATGCAGCGATGCGACTTTCTGTTGCATCTGGGTAACCGAACGAATTTCCAGCTTCCTAGCAAGTGTCCGGACTATCTGCAAGCGGGGCGTCCCATTTTACAGTTTTCCCATATTGCGGAGGATACTTCGAAAGCATTTTTTGATGGTATGGAAGGCTGGCAAGAGGTGTTCGTACGGCCGAATTATGAAGGGCAAGAGCTAGCTGCTGTAGCTACTTTCCTGGAAGCGTATCGAAATTGGGAGGTACCGATTGCAAAGCGGATGGCCAGTACGGAAGCTTATCTACCCAAAGCGATTGGGAAGGCCTATTTGCGATAGTGGATTTTTTGCTACTTCTACGCCCCGAGTATTTGGGGTAAGCCCTTTGAAGTTCGATACTTAAACTCACATTTGAAACTAAACGAAAGGAAAATGTTTGCTTTTCCCCATCTAATCCCGAGACTCCCATCTTTTTAGTTCTTTAAGATCTTTTTGGAGTACCTCCTTCCTTGAGCATCCATTAATACCAAAAAATAGGCTCCACTTGCAAGATCCTCTAAATGTATGTTTACCCCCGTGCGCTCGATTACCCCTTCTTTTATCTGCTCTCCTTTAATATTGAAAATGAAATAGTTAGACATATTAATTCGGCTATACTCAATCCATAAGATATGATCTGCTGGATTGGGAAAAATCTCAATATCAACTTCTTCAACTGTTCTTAATGAGGTTATAAAACAGGAAGCAGGATTTGATGGATATAATAATTCACCATTCGAGTAAAAGCATAACAAATGCTGTGGGATATCTAAGGCACAATAATCAATATGAGAGAATATACCAGAAGTATTCCCCATCCCTTCGATCCATATAGCGACATTCTCTATGGCTGGAGAGTCCGCCTTACCTAATTTCAGGCGCTTTCTTAAGGCCCCATTGTTTAGTGTAACTGAATCGACTTCATTAACGACTAAGCTACATTGCAAATTTTCTACGTAAAATGTATCATTGGCTGCTAGCGAAAAATCATAGAGCAACTGCTCTACATTCTCTCCATCCTTTAAAAAAACTCGCTGATTGGAGTCTTGCCTCAAGTATTGATTTCTTGGAATCCAACTGGTATTTAGGGAATCATTGGAAGCATATAATACCTGATAGGTTAGCCCATCAATCACCGTATCCTCCTGCACTCTTACGGAAATAGAGCCAGAGTTGGCAGAAAAAGTTGGCGGGAAGTAAATGTTCCATTGATTATCGAGATCGGTCATTTGCTGAGGAAATGCCCCAGTTGTACCGAAAATAATAAAGCAGGCAAGAGGAAATCCGAATCTGTTTCTAGTTTTCATTGGGTTGCTTATAAGTGAGCTGATTTTGAGGTCTTGCTACGTCTACGCCCTTCGAAGTTCGGTGCTTAAACTCGCATTCTCAACCTGATAGAAGAAAAAATCGGAAAAAGGATCTCTTCGATCTAACCTTGCTGTTTTTTCACCACACACAGTAAATCCCCACTAAAAATGGGAAGCCAGCCCGGATTTTGGTCCAAGCGAGCCGAACAAAACTCGGCCCAGCGCAATGTCAAGCGAGGAAAAAGCCGGTTGAAAGGGGTAATCCCGTAGTTGGTCCAAATAGCTTGGTGTAGATTCCACTCGGAAAACATGGCACGTACTTCTTTCTCCCCATAAGCATAGGTAGGAAACGACTGACCAGCTAAAGTACCAGACATCCAACGGGCTGGAAGAATACGGCGTATCAACTTTCGAATTTGAAAATCTAAGGAGCGGCGGTGAGTAAAGGTTACAATCAAGGTCCCTCCCGGACGGAGATGCCCGTGCACCCAATGGAGGGTTTCTTTCCATTCTTCTGGTTGCATATAAGAAGTTACTCCTAATAAAACGACACTGTCAAAAACGGGAAGAGGCTCCGGCGCGGAGAAAACGGTTCCTACCCACCGCTGAGATGAAGGAATAGGACTAGCCTGTAACATAGCGGCGGATAAATC
>JBCDIO010000001.1:0-20423 GCA_038748815.1 Bacteroidota bacterium | reverse complement strand
CGGTTTCCCCCGGGAATCCTACGATCACATCTACTCCAATACAGGCGTGTGGCATTCTTTCTTTGATCAAAGCCACCCGTTCTTGGTACAATTCCCGCTTGTAGCGACGACGCATTTGCCGTAACTGCTTATTGTTGCAAGACTGTAAAGGCATGTGAAAATGCGGTACGAAGCGCTTAGATTGGGCCACAAAGTCGATGATCTCCGCAGTGCAAAGGTTTGGTTCGATGGAAGAAATGCGAATGCGTTCAATACCCTCGACTTGATCCAATTCTTTGATCAGATCAATGAATAATGCTTCTTTCTTGGGACGAATACCTTCGATTACTTCGGTACCATTCCCAAAGTCACCAATATTGACACCCGTTAAGACGATCTCTTTGACGCCCATCTCGGCAATCTTGCGGGCGTTTTCCAGGACTTGCTCCACCGTATGGCTGCGAGAACGCCCGCGAGCTAGCGGGATCGTACAGAAAGTACATTTGTAATCGCAACCATCCTGAATTTTGAGGAACGAACGGGTGCGATCTCCAAAGGAGAATGCGGATTTAAAATCGTTGACTTCCCGAATATCGCCCGCTTGGACCATACCCTTGCCGGGAGATTTCGAAAGGTCATCAATGAAATCGAGAATACGGAATTTTTCACCGGCTCCTAAAACCAAGTCTACGCCCGGGATATCGGCAATTTCCTGTGGCTTGAGTTGCGCATAACAGCCAACCATGACCACAAAGGCATCGGGATTGAGGCGAAGTGCTTGCCGAACAATCTTACGGCATTTGCGGTCCGCAAAATCAGTAACCGAACAAGTATTAATTACATAAATGGCTGCTCCGTCCTTGAAAGGAACTTCCAAATAGCCAGCATCTTCGAACAACCGCCCAATGGAGGAGGTTTCCGAGTAGTTGAGCTTGCAGCCCAGGGTATAAAATGCAACGGACTTAGGAGTAGCCATTTATGTTTTGTTCAAATTTCAAAAGGCCTACAAAATTAGGAGATTCTTCGTTCTTATTCAAGAGCTCTTCTTTCATGCCTTTGTCAATCCAATTGGATGTCTCAGGAAAAGTTCAGCTTCTTATTATGCTTTACTGCAACTCATGCACAAATTCTCCTTTAATCACCACGATAGTATCTCCGACACCTACGTTATAGTCTGGGCTAGCATCGAAAAATTGAGCGATTTGCAAATCAGTCCTGCTTGAACTTAATCCAGAGGGCAAGGTGTACCTGGGGCCAAATTGACCAGGAATCTGTTCTGAATAATATTCCGCGGCAAAGAAAGGATAGTATATTTCAGTACCCGTCTCGTTGATGGGATAGGGACGAGAAGCTTCAGGCATCCGTCCGTCAAGTCCTTGGAAGGCGAGAGTCATTTCCTCTTCTTGGTAGAAATAGTTGAACGTTCGTAAACCCGCAGGGAAAATCGTTCCATTTTGATCGAAGATTTCCATAAACCCACTCTCCTCATTCTCAAGGGTAATATTTGTAGTGCCAATTTCATTAATTGGAGCCGTATTTAAGTACGTCCCGGATTCAAAATAGTCAATGGTGTTGTCGATTTGATCGTCAAAATCAATTTCGACTAAGCCATCTTGCTCCAATAAATATGCCTTGGCATGGGTGATCCGAGTTTGGGTTTGGTGATAAACCGCTGGGTATTCTACGTTGCTAAGCGGACTTGGATTGCAAGCGATGATGAAGGCCGCAAGAGCGAAAAAGGGTACAATGTTTTTCATGGCATTGGTTTATTAAGGTTATGAAAGAAGCGGTTTTATACTGCTTCTTTCAACTGCTTTTTGAGGGCAAATAGTTCATCACGATACTGGGCGGCGGAGATAAAGTCGAGTTCTTTGGCCGCTTTTTTCATCTTACGCTCGGTTTCGCCGATCATCTTTTCAATTTGATCTTTGGTTAGGAATCCAATCAATGGATCTGCTGCTAAGCTTGGCTCTTCTGGTTCTACGTAGGCTTTTGCTTCTTTACCGCGAATATCCAAAATGGAACGAGCATTGAGAATGTCTTCTTTGCTCTTCTTGACGGTCTTGGGAATGATGCCATGCTTTTCGTTGTAGGCAATCTGTACGGAACGACGTCGGTTGGTTTCATCAATCGTTCGCCGCATACTATCGGTAATCTTATCAGCGTAAAAGATGACCAGTCCATTGGAGTTACGGGCAGCCCGGCCGGCGGTCTGGGTTAGGGAGCGGTCGTTTCGTAAGAACCCTTCTTTGTCTGCGTCAATGATTGCTACCAAGGAAACTTCGGGTAAGTCGAGTCCTTCCCGGAGGAGGTTAACGCCGATTAGAATATCGAAAACACCGAGTCTAAGGTCTCGGAGAATTTCTACCCGTTCCATAGTGTCTACCTCGGAGTGGATATAACGTACACGGAGGTTCAATTTAGCAAAGTACTTGGCAAGTTCTTCGGCCATCCGTTTAGTGAGGGTAGTTACGAGTACTCGCTCCTCTGCTTTGATCCGTTCCTGAATTTCCTCCAGCAAGTCATCGATTTGGTTGATGGTAGGTCGAACTTCAATCGGTGGATCTAAGAGTCCGGTTGGTCGGATTAACTGCTCAACGATGACCCCATCGGTTTGCTCTAACTCGTAGTCACCGGGGGTAGCACTTACGTATACGATCTGATTGACCAGCGTCTCAAATTCTTCGAAATTCAATGGGCGGTTATCCAGCGCCGAGGGAAGCCGGAACCCAAAATTCACCAGATTCAATTTTCTGGCTCGGTCTCCACCCCACATGCCCCGTACCTGTGGGATGGTCACGTGACTCTCATCGATTACCATGAGGTAATCATCTGGGAAATAATCGAGTAAACAAAACGGGCGAGTTCCTGGTCGGCGGCCGTCGAAAAAGCGCGAGTAGTTCTCTACGCCATTGCAATAACCGAGTTCCTTCATCATTTCCAAGTCGAAATTGGTGCGCTCCTTGATCCGTTTGGCTTCCAATAATCGACTTTCCGACTCAAAGTATTTTACCTGGTCGTGCAATTCGTCTTGAATGTTGTGGACGATCTGGTGGATTCGGTCTTTTGGTGCAATGTATAGGTTGGCCGGGAAAATAGCAGCGGTCGCTAAGGATTCAATTCGCTTACTCGTCTCGGTTTCAATCCGATCAATCTCTTCGATTTCATCCCCAAAGAAGGTGATTCGGTATCCGTAGTCCACGTAGGGTAGGTTGATGTCAACGGTATCTCCACGGACCCGAAAGGTTGCTCTGCGAAAGTCCGTTTCGGTGCGTGAGTAAAGGCTTTCTACTAATTGGTAGAGAAAGGCGTTTCGCGAGATCATTTGCCCTTTCTCAATCCGGATGATACCTCCTTTGTAATCTTCTGGATTTCCCATACCGTAGATACAGGAAACCGAGGCTACAATGATGATGTCTCGGCGGCCAGAAAGTAGGCTAGAGGTGGCTCGTAGGCGGAGTTTATCGACTTCCTCGTTGATGGAGAGGTCTTTTTCGATATAGGTGTCGGAAGTAGAGATATAGGCTTCCGGTTGGTAGTAATCGTAGTAGGACACGAAGTACTCGACGGCGTTGTTGGGGAAGAATTCCCGGAATTCGCCGTACAGCTGTGCCGTTAAGGTTTTATTGTGCGTCAATACCAACGTTGGGCGATTAAGCTTTGCGATGGTATTGGCAATGGTAAAGGTCTTTCCAGATCCGGTAACACCCAGTAAGACTTGGGCCCGGTCATTATTTTCGATCCCTTGAACGAGTTGTCCAATGGCCGTAGGTTGGTCTCCGGTAGGTTGAAAGGGAGATACGAGTTCAAACGACATTCCAAACAATTTTTGCGAGAGTGATCAATAGGTTGATCCCTTTTCCTTTCCTCTTGAAAGCTCTATAGTTCGTATGCTGAAAATTCTTGCTTTTTCGGCATATTTCCTATTAACAAGAAATGTATTTATAGGTTTTCGCTCAATAAAGAGCCATGTCGAAACGCCAGCGATAGTTTTTGCTGATTGGGTGGCTTTCTCCCAGCAGGTGGAAGAGTGCGATGGTCGTTTTTCGGGGAAGATCTTTGAGATATGATTTATCTAGCTGTACGGCTTCGATCAACTTTTGTACGCCCTCTTCCCAGGCATCTTTGTCAATGGCCGTTTGTACCTGGGCCAGTTTGTTCGCCACGGGGTGCTCTTCGATCCAGTCCGCGGCCATAAAGGTTGCCAGTTGAGCAACGGCTTGGCTTAATTGATAATGCTCATCTACTGGAGAAAAGCCCTGACTCCATTGTCGGGCTTGCTTGCTGTTTTCTGCTACCAAGTATCGAGCCAAAAAAAGTTTGGCAATTGGGTCGCTAGGATGTTCTTCAATCCACTCTGTCAATTTAGTTTTGGTATCGGCATTTGGAAAGCTCGTTTCGCTAGCCAGAATGCTTATAAGGGCGAGTTGATCCTCGGAAGGGATTTGCTCATCGAGCCACTTTTCGATAGCTCGTTTGGGTAAGGCACCAGCAAATTCGGCGACCGCTTTTCCATCTCGAAACAGCTTGACATTTGGAATGCCACGGATTTGAAATTGCTCGGCAATATCCGGGTAAGCTTCCGTGTCTATTTTGACTAATTCCCAACGCCCTACTTGTTCTTCGGCCAATTGCTCGATGACCGGGCCAAGCACTTGGCAAGGTCCGCACCAGGCGGCCCAAAAATCTACGACTACTGGGAGGTTAAAACTGCGTTCGATAACATCTTGTTGGAAATCCATAGGCTTGCTTCGAATGTACATTAAAGGTACCCTATAAATACAACCTTTACGCTTGAAAAGTTTGTGGATAACCAGCGCTAATTTTGGGAGTCAAGCCAAACGCTCGGAAAGGCGTATCTTCCCGGTATGAAACGGTTTTTTGCACGAGTTTTTCGCCTTGTTTCCTTGGCTATTTTAGTCTTGATCGGAATTATGATTATCAATTGGATTCGCTTTTCTTCGGAGCAAGTAGAAGTGGAGTCTGTACAGCTTGCTCCCGTGAGCGATCAAGTGACGGAACGATTGTCCAAGATTATCCAGATTTCCACTCAGTCGAGTAGTCGACGGGTAGATACTACTGATTTTCGTCGATTGGATACAGTTTTGTGGACTCAATTTTCAAAGGTCTTTCAAGAGTTAGATACAGTGCGTATTGGCTGTTGCAGTTGGTTGCTATTCTGGCCAGGAACCAATCCGAATTTGGAGCCGATATTACTCAGTTCGCATATTGATGTGGTGTCGGTAGATGAAGCTTCCATTACGGAATGGGAACAGGGGCCTTGGTCGGGTGCAGAAGCAGATGGCTTTATTTGGGGCCGCGGAACGTTGGATGATAAAAGCTCGGGGGTGGCTATCCTTGAATCCTTAACTCGTTTAATCGAGCTTGGGTATCGCCCCGGGCGGGGAGTCTATTTTACTATGGGGCACGATGAAGAATCGAGTGGGGTAAAAGGAGCCAAAGAGATTGCCCGTTATCTGGAGAAAGAAGGGGTTCGCCTTGCCTACGTGATTGATGAGGGGTTGGTGGTGCTCAATCAAGCACTAGAGGGTTTAGAGCCCCCCTTGGCAATGGTGGGTATTGCAGAAAAGGGTATGACGGATCTGACCTTAACGTATTTGGATCAACAAGGTGGTCATACGATGATGCCTCCTACGGAGACAGCCGTTAGTGCTTTGGGAGCTGCCTTGGGGAAGTTACAGAATCACCCTTTTGAGGCCAGCCTAGATGGTGTGGTGGCCGAATTTTTCGATTTCATTGGACCAGAATTTGGTCGGGTCAGGCAGTTATTGTTTGCGAATCGTTGGATTACGGCTCCGTTGATTATCAGTTCTCTAGAGCAAGACCGGGCTGCCAATGCCTTGATCCGTACGACTATTGCTCCCACTATGATTCAAGGAGGGATTCGTTCGAATGTGTTGCCAGCTAAAGCCTCGGCTAAAGTCAATGTTCGGATTAAGCCCGGGGAGACGATTGAGTCGGTCAAAGAATGGGTGCGGGAAATGATTGACGATGATCGAATTATCGTAGAAGCGGATGCGAGTGATTGGGCTTCCAATCCGTCTCCGATTTCGCCAACGGATGCTTTTGGGTTTGAAGTGATTGAAAAGACCATTCGGGAGATAATGCCTGAAACGATTGTGGCTCCTTCCTTGGTGATTGCAGCAACGGATGCCCGGCATTATGTTAATCTAACGGACCAGATTTATCGATTTATGCCCATTCGGATTGACAAGAGTGAGTTGAGCCGCATCCACGGGCTCAATGAGCGCATCAGTGTAGATAATTATAAGCAGATGATTCAGTTTTACGAGCAGCTAATTCGGAATAGCTGTCAGTAGTTCTTTCAGGGTTTACGCCTGTATATTTTTTAAGTCTCTTCTTACCTCGAGTTACGTCTACAAGACCTACCCCGAGGCCTCGGGGGGGGCAGCAAGGTGCAAATTTTAAATCTATCTGGCTATTTTGGGCACTGTAAAAATACACTTAATATTCTTTGCTAATAATTGATTAACAGATGATTAAGTAGGTTTCGGAATAAGGTGTGTTTCGCTTCGAGGTAAGAAAAGAAGGATGTTAGGTAAAACGTTAACTATTGTCAAGCGCTATTTAATTAAAAGCAGCTCTTTTTAATAAAAGCGTAGGAAAAGTATCTGGGGGCACATTTCGAAGCCGCTCCATTTTTATCGCTTGGTTTTAATGCCTTGTTCTTTGATCCACTCTTCTACATTTCGGCCGGAAACGGCGGCCACGAATAGATCTGTTAATTGATCTGGCGTGGTAGCAAAAACGGGTACTCCGTACTGGGCAATCTTTTGAGCAACCTCCCGGTCGTACTGAGGACTTCCCTCATCATTTAAAGCTAATAAGGAAACCATAGTCACTCCCGAGGCTTTTATTTGCTGAATTTGCTGGATCAAAGGCTTGATTCGACCTCCTTCGAATAGATCGCTGATTAGAATCAGGATGGTATCCTTAGGATGTTGGATGAGTGTTTGTCCATATTGCAGCGCTTTGAGGATGTCCGTACCCCCACCTAGCTGGAGGCCAAAGAGTAAATCTACCGGATCTTGTAGGTGCTCGGTGAGGTTAACCACCTTTGTATCAAAAACTACAAACTGGGTCTGGATGGATTGAATGGAGGCCAGAATGGCACTCATGATGCTAGCATACACAACAGAGTCGGCCATAGATGCGCTTTGATCCGTCAGGATGACGATACGCTTGGCCGAGCGTTTTCGGCGGCCGTAACCGACCAATAATTCTGGGATGAGTGCTTTAAGATCGGTTTGGTAATGCTTCAGGTTCCGATGAATAGTCTGTGCCCAGTTGATATCCGAGAACTTGGGGCGGTACGTGCGATGCTGACTGCGGAGAGCACCGTTTAAGGCCTGTTCCATTTTGAAGCGCAGCTTTTTTTCCAACTCATCCACAACGCCCTGCACCACTTGCCGAGCTGTAGCCTTCGTCTTATCGGGAATTAATTCTTTGAGTTGAAGGATAGTAGCTACCAGTTCCACATTGGGGCTTAGGGACTCGAGAAGCTCAGGCTCTGTAAGCATTTGGTGGAGACCCAATCGGTCCAGAGCATCTTGCTGCATGATCTGAACTACAGGTGTAGGAAAGTAGCGACGAATATCTCCCAACCAGCGGTTAACATGAGGATGCGAGGACCCCAAACCACCCTTACGGTCCGAATCATAAAGAGCCGATACCGCCGCATCGATCTCTTCAAGCTCCGTCTCCAAGGGGGCCGCCTGTTCTGGATCGGCAGCTTGCCCCAAAATGAGTCGCCATTTTTTTAGAAGTTCGGGAGAGGTGTTTTCCATTGGAAATCAACAATAGTTTATGAGCAAGGTAAGAAACACAACCCAGACCGTTTTTACTTGTTTCATGGTTTTGGCAAAAGCGGTTAGAAATGCGGCACTCTTTATGTTTTTTGCTAATTTCCGAACTAGGCCCCTAACCGAAACAACCTCCAATACCCTCGCACCACAACCGCCTTCACTTTGAATCGAGAAGACCGCATAGAAGAAGCCTTCACGGATGAGCAGCAAGACGTGCTAAAGTCCATTCGGGTCTCCCGGATTATCCTGCCCATTTTTTTGGGGATTGGTGTGGTTATCTACCTACTCATTAGGCAGTTCGATCCCGAGGAGTTTTCTAAGATCAATTGGACGACTTACACTCTATTCTGGATTTTACTTTCGCTCGGTATTTTAGTGGTGAGGCACTTAGCTTATGCGACTCGTCTGCGTATTCTTTCCGAGGGGGCCTTTAGTTGGTGGAAATGTATTGAACTCATTTTTATTTGGGAATTTAGTTCGGCGGTTTCTCCAACTAGTGTTGGTGGATCGGCGGTTGCCTTCTTTATCTTGGCCCAAGAGAAGCTGTCAACGGCAAAAACGGCGACGATCGTATTGTATACCATTGTATTAGATACCGCTTTTTTCATTGGAACGCTACCCCTACTGTTTCTCATATTCGGACCCAATATGATTAGGCCGGGTATGGAATCGATTGCCGATATTGACGGTTGGGGCTATACTTTTTTAGGTGCCTATGCAGTAATGGCCACTTACGGAAGTCTTTTCTTTTATGGTCTGTTTATTAATCCAGGTCAAATGAAGCGTCTATTGGTGGGTGGAACTAAAATTCGTTTCCTCCGGCGGTACCGACGCAAAGCAATAGAACTAGGGAATGATATGATTCTGGCCTCCAAGGGTATGCGAGCCAAAGACTGGAAGTTTCACTTGGGGGCTTTTTTAGCCACGGCTATAGCTTGGTCTTGCCGCTTTTTGTTGTTGAATTGTTTAATTATTGCGTTCGTCGAAGCCATCCCGATTACCTTCTGGGATCAATTTGCTTTGTACGCTCGGTTAGAAACAATGTTTGCTATCATTGCCTTCAGTCCAACTCCGGGAGGAGCCGGTTTTGTAGAAATTCTCTTCAGCGGTTTTCTGGTGGATTATGTAGCAGTAAAAACCAACTCGCTGGTGATCAGTTCTATTTGGCGCTTGATGACTTATTACTCATATTTGCTGATCGGAGCAATAATCATTCCTAATTGGATTCGGAATATTCTTAACGAAAGAAACCGCCGTAACCCAAGCGGAACCTAGTCAACGATCAACACGATACTACCATGGAGCTGATTCATAAATATTTTGAAGGATTAACCGAGGAGCAGATCGATCAGTTTACCCGTCTGGAGCCCTTATACAAAGAATGGAACGCCAAGATCAATGTGATCTCTCGGAAGGATATCGATAATCTATACGAGCGGCATGTATTGCATTCACTGACACTAGCTTGTGTCCTGGAATTCCAGCCAGGTGCCCGTGTATTAGATCTAGGTACGGGGGGAGGATTCCCGGGTATTCCATTGGCCATCTTTTTTCCGGAAGTCAAGTTTACCTTAATTGATGGTACCCGTAAAAAGATAACGGTGGTTAACGAGGTTAAAACGGCCTTGGGGTTAAAGAATATTACAGCTCGCCCGATACGATCGGAAGATCTAAAGGGGAAATATGATTTCGTTATTTGCCGAGCGGTAGCTAGTATTGATAAGTTGATGAATTGGAGCCGTCGACTGATCAGCCAAAATCATAAGCACTCTATACCTAATGGATTATTGACTTTAAAAGGAGGAAATCTAAAAGAGGAGCTTACTCTGCTAACTCAGGATTATTACGAGGTCTTCCCACTCAGTGATTTTGTAGAAGAACTTTACTTCGAGGAGAAGTCCATTGTTTATGTACAGGGATAAAAAAAGAGCTTGCCTAGGCAAGCTCTTACTATGATGTGAACTATTTGTTCGGGTGTATATCTTCAAAGCGGATCTATTTACCAGCTTTCTTTTCCCCTTTTTTGGCCTCTTTCTTAGAGCCTCCTTCTGAGGGCTTCGGTTCTTCGTCAACTCCGGTAATCTTCGCTTTGATCTTCGCTTCGATTTCTAGTGCCACTTCCGGATTATCAACTAAGAATTGTTTAGCTGCTTCTCGACCCTGAGCTATTTTTGCTCCACCGTAGCTATACCATGCACCACTTTTTTGGATTACCTCCTGATCTACGCCAAGGTCAATAATTTCCCCATTTTTGGAAATACCTTCTCCGTACATGATATCAAATTCGGCGATACGGAACGGTGGAGCCAATTTATTTTTAACCACTTTCACTTTGACGTGGTTACCAACTACATTACCTTCTTTATCTTTAATGGCAGCACCGGTTTTCCGGATATCCAGACGCATGGAAGCGTAGAACTTCAACGCATTACCACCTGTGGTGGTCTCGGGATTGCCGAACATAACGCCGATCTTTTCCCGCAGTTGGTTAATGAATATACAGCAGCACCCGGTACGACCAATCGTACCCGTCAATTTCCGCATGGCTTGAGACATCAAACGAGCTTGCAGGCCCATTTTAGAATCTCCCATTTCTCCTTCAATTTCAGAACGTGGTACTAGGGCGGCTACGGAGTCAATAACAATGATATCGATGGCACCCGAGCGAATCAGATTTTCGGCAATTTCAAGTGCCTGCTCACCGTTATCCGGTTGCGAGATCAAAAGATTCTCGGTGTCAACTCCAAGGGACTCTGCGTAGAATCGATCAAAGGCATGTTCTGCATCAATAAAAGCAGCAATACCTCCCGCTTTCTGACATTCGGCAATAGCGTGAATAGCTAGCGTTGTTTTACCAGAGGATTCTGGCCCATATATTTCGATGACTCGTCCTTTTGCGAATCCATTGATTCCAAGTGCAATGTCAAGGCTTAAGGATCCCGTTGGGATGGTATCTACCTCCGCAACTTGGCTATCTCCTAAACGCATGATCGTCCCTTTCCCGTAGGTTTTTTCAAGCCGATCAACCGTCATTTGTAATGCTTTCAATTTGGCGTCCTTATCTTGTGCCATGTGCTCTGAGTTTTTTGAATAAAGATTTGTGAATGTCCTTCACGATATGATGGTGAAACCCAAGGGTTTCGATTTGGTTGTTTTGTTCTGGTAAGAATTCTGATTAATCTTCGTACCCCTTGTTGACAAGTCGTTGGGCAATCCACCAGTAATTCCCGAGGGGGTCTTGAATCCCACCTTGCCGATCTCCATAATCCGTATCTCCCACTGGATATACTTCAGTGGCTCCCGCTTGTAAAGACCTATTAAATGCCTGATGAGCATCCTTTACGGAAAGATAAAAGGCTGAGTGAGAGATTCCCTTAGAATCTTCAACCTCGGCAATCATAAACCGCTGATCACTGATTTCAAGGATTACATTTTGTAGACGTCCGCTTTCGGAATCTACGGTTCGATGGATTTCTATTGCACCAAAGGCGGCTCCTAAGAATTGAATGTATGACTCTGCTTGTACCACAAAGAGGTACGGAGTGATTGGAGAAAAGCCAAAGGGAATATATCCGTCGATTACAGGAGGCATGAATTATTAGGTTCGAACAAAGTATTTGTTGATTTCGATAACAAAAATAAATTTTTTGTTTTAAAATATCAACCCTGCACGACCAATTTTACAACAAATTTTTGCGGAAACAAAAAATTTAAAACAAGAATGGGGGAAAGAAAAAGCCCTGCCCGGGATTACTCCCGGGTAGGGCTTTACAAGTTACGCGCTAATAATTGGACCAAAATGCGAAGCTCTCGTAAGTAAGATTTGTTGGTACGTTTGTTAGTTAAAACTTCGCAATGTGGCTAGGCCAGTTTAGAGAGTTGTCTCAAGCGCGGCCTGACGTTCGCTGTAGGCAAGTACTTTATCAATAGTTTGTGCGGATGGACTGAAGGTCACTTTAGGTAGTTCTCGATAAGACTCCAAAAGCTCCTCATACTCCATGCGGAGAACTGGATCAGCAATTAACGCCTCGCTTATGGCAAGCGATTCGTACATCGATGTCTCTTTGTAAATGTACTTGACCAAATCATCTTGTGTAAAGTGTTGCTTCATATAATATTATTCGATTATGACTCAGTAATTTTTAAAATCACCAATAAAACTAGTTTCAATTTCTAATTATTGCATTGGCCCGAAAAAAAATAAAAAGGAGAGGCCTTATTAGTTGATTATCTGTCATTTGGCAGCCTTTTTGACTGGTAAAAACCTCTCCTTTTCGGTGGTCCTTACTTAATTCGGTACCACTCTTGTGTCCGGCCTAGTGCCGAAACTCCGATGTAACCGCGAACTTTTAGCTTGTCTTCGCCGTCCATCCAAACATTACACTTGTAGGTTTTTCCGTTGTTGGGATCTAGGATAGAGCCATAGCTCCAGTAGTCCCGGTATTCCTTTAAATCCCACAATAAGACCATACCCATCAGTGGGGCGTCTTTTTTATCTCCAGGGCAAAGGTCACAGGTCTTGTCTTCCGCGACCTGCAAAAGCTTTACAATCTTGCCGTGTAGCTTGCCGTCTTGTTCGTAGATTTCTAAGTGAGACTTCGCTTCTCCAGTCTCATCGTCAATCGTTTTCCAAACACCAATAGGACTACTTTGGGCAAAACTTAGTTGGGTTGCTAACAAAAGTGCAAGTCCTGATAAAATTATTCGTACGTGGTTCATGATAGTTTGAATTATTCGAAAAATAGGATGATTGCCTTATTTAATTTCTTTGTCGTTGCATTGTTAAAAATGGTTAAAGTAATTCGATGAAACAGAACCATCTAAAACTTTTTTTTCAAAATCGGTTATATTTATACCGATATGAACTAACGAACCTGCTTCATATTGATTATTAAAAGAGTTAGTTCAGGAGAATATTGCCGAGCGACAGCTTCTTATCATTTGTTTAATCGTTCGAACGAGGAAAAGTTTTACCCTCATTTGTGACGCCTGCACTATTTTAAAGTTACCTGCGTTCTAACTTACACTTACCTGCGAAGGACATTCTTTCCAGGCTTGCTAAAAACAGATCAATCGTATGAAATTCAGATTTGTGCTATTTTCCGGTCTCCTCGCTGCGGGGTTGTTATTTGTAGCGTTTTATCCTCCGGTGGATAATAGTGAGAAAGAGGCCGTACTGATCCAGACCATCAATACATTCTTATCCCGATTCCACTACGCTCCGCAAGATATTGACGACCAGTTCTCCGAAAAAGCCTTCGACATTTATATCGATCGCTTAGATGGAGCGCGTCGCTGGCTAACGGCCGAAGATTTTGCTTTCTTGGAATCCTTTAAAGACCAGATCGATGATCAGTCGAATGCGGGTTATTACGAATTTTTTGATCAATCCGTTGCGCTCATTGAACAAGGAATAGCGCGCTCGCAACAATACTATCGCGAAATCCTCGCAGAACCGTTCGACTTCAATGTGGATGAGTCCGTAGAAATGGATGGCGAAAAGAGAGATTTTGCTAGCAGTGAAGCGGAGCTTAAGGAATATTGGCGAGAGTTTATGAAGTACGAAACGCTAACCCGTTTGGCCGATAAACTAGAAGAGCAAGAAAAGGGCGAAGACCCAGAGCTGGCCGGAAAAAGTGTCGCAGAGCTAGAAGAAGAAGCCCGGGCAGATGTTCTGAAAACCTTCGACGATTATTACGAGCGCCTCCAAAAGCGCAAGCGTACGTACTACTTAAGTACCTATATCAATTCCATCACCAATGTGTTTGATCCACATACCAGTTACTTTGAGCCGATCGAAAAACAAAACTTCGACATCAACATGTCTGGTAAGCTGGAAGGTATCGGTGCGCGCCTACAAAGCGACGGAAACTATACCAAAATCACCTCAGTCATTGTCGGTGGCCCAGCTTGGAAACAAGGAGATCTAAAAGAGAATGATAAGATCGTAAAGGTAGCACAAGACGGAGAAGACCCAATCGATGTTACCGGGATGCAATTAGATGATGTCGTTTCGAAAATCCGTGGAGAAAAAGGAACCAAAGTGACCCTTACCGTGAAAAAGATCGACGGTAGCATGACCGATATTGAAATCGTTCGCGATGTAGTTATCCTAGAGGAAGGGTTTGCCAAGTCTCTAATCCTTCACACCACCGCCAAAGAAAAAGTTGGCTTCATTAGCCTACCTCGTTTCTACGATGACTTCTACGATGAGGAAGGTCGCAGCTGTGCCCGCGATGTCGCGCAGGAAATTGAGAAATTAAAGAAAGAAAACGTTCGAGGAATCATCCTCGACCTGCGGAATAACGGGGGTGGTTCTCTACGTGATGTAGTAACTATGTCTGGATTTTTCATCGAAAAAGGACCCATTGTACAAGTAAAAGCAAGGGGCCGTTCTCCAGAAGTGCTAGAAGATAATGATCCTTCTGTGAAGTGGGATGGCCACCTGATCGTTATGGTCAACCAGTTTAGTGCCTCCGCTTCGGAGATTCTAGCAGCAGCTCTGCAAGACTACGAACGTGCAGTTATCGTTGGTAGCACCTCCACGTTCGGAAAAGGTACGGTACAACGGTTCTACAACCTTGATCGCGCTATTCCTGGCTATTCTGAGTTGAAGCCTTTCGGTGAAATTAAGCTGACTACGCAAAAATTCTATCGGATCGACGGTGGATCTACTCAGTTAAAAGGAGTAACACCCGATATCATTCTTCCGGATATGTATAGCTATATTGAAACCGGAGAGAAAGAGCAAGAATATCCAATGAATTGGACGCAAATTGCTCCGGTTCCACACGAGCAGAATGTACGTACCGTCAACAAGATTGATGTCCTAAAGGAAAAGAGCGCATACCGCATTCAGAACAGTGATGTACTCCAGAAAATCGATCAGAATGCAAAGCAATTACACGAGCAACGTGAAGACACGGACTATCCTCTAAGCCTGGAAGCTTTCCAATTAGAACAAGATGAATTAAGTGCTCGGGCCGATGCTTTCGAAAAATTGTTTGAGAATGATGTCAATTATGGAGTATCTAACCTACCCGTTGACGAAGAAGGCATCAACAATAATGAAAGCAAAAAGGCAAGAAATGACGAATGGATCGATGATATTAAAAAGGACGTCCACTTGAAGGAAGTCTTGAATATCATGCACGATATGATTGCGGGCGGTTTATCTCAACGCTAATCGAACCATAAAAGAAAGACAAAGACCTCTTCGATTACATTTGAAGGGGTCTTTTTATATTCGCAAAAAATGTCGCTGTGAATTACCTGAGTTTAGAACATGTCACCAAGTCCTACGGAGAAAAAATTCTCTTCAAAGACGTCAACCTGCAAATCAACAAAGGGCAGAAAGTTGCCTTGGTGGCTAAGAATGGTACCGGCAAAACGACCCTCTTACGGGTAATTGCCGGATTAGAGGGAGGAGAAGGAGAACTATGTAAAATCGCTATCCGTAAAGGAATTCGCATTGGTTATCTACAGCAAGAACCAGAGTTCTCGGACGATTGGACCGTTCTGGAAACGGTATTTGATAGCGAGAATCCTATGATCCAAGCGATTAAGAAATACGAAGCAGCTATGCTTCAGCCCCATAAAGAGGCAGAGATGCAGGAAGCACTCGTATTGATGGACGATCTGAAAGCATGGGACTTCGAGGCCAAGATTAAAGAAATTCTCTACAAACTCAATATTCGGAATCTAGACCAAACCATCAGCTTACTTTCGGGGGGGCAGCGCAAACGATTAGCCCTCGCAAAGCTATTGATCGATGAGCCAGAATTCCTCATTCTGGACGAGCCCACCAACCACCTGGATTTGGAAATGATCGAGTGGTTGGAAGAATACCTTAGTCAGCCCAACCTCACCCTTTTTATCGTAACGCACGATCGGTACTTCCTGGAGCGAGTTTGTAACTCTATCGTTGAATTGGACCGGGGAATTCTTTATCACTACAGCGGTAACTATTCCGATTTTCTGGAGAAAAAGTCAACCCGACACGATAATGAATCGATCGAATTAGAGAAATCTAAAAAGCTTCTCAAAAAGGAATTAGAATGGATTCGTCGAATGCCGAAAGCCCGCGGTACAAAAGCTAAATCTCGGGTCAATGCTTTTGATGAAGTCAAAGAAAAAGCCTCCCGAAAGCTGGATCAGCAAGAGATCCAGATTGACATCAAAGGTGCCCGGCTGGGGTCTAAAATTTTGGAAGCGCACTACGTTTCCAAAAGCTACGGCGACCTCAAAATGGTTGAGGAGTTTGACTATAAATTTCGCAAGAACGAGAAAGTGGGGATCGTCGGAAGAAACGGCGTCGGGAAAACAACTTTCCTACGCCTTCTTACCAAAGAAATTCGACCCGATTCTGGAAAAATCGTAGTAGGGGGTACGGTCAAATTTGGTTACTACGAGCAAGAAGGGATTCAGCTGAAAGAGGATAAGCGAGTCATTGATGTAATCACGGATATTGCGGAGTATATCCCTCTGGAGAAAGGACAGAAACTCTCCGCTTCTCAACTGTTGGAACGGTTCATGTTTACCAAACCCCAGCAACAGGTCTATGTTTCTCAACTCAGTGGAGGGGAACGCCGTCGCCTACACCTATTGACGGTCCTGATGGAGAATCCTAATTTCCTCATTCTGGATGAGCCAACTAACGATTTGGATATTCTGACCCTTAATGTACTCGAAGAGTTCCTCCTGGATTTTCCGGGCTGTGTAATCATCGTATCGCACGATCGCTATTTTATGGACAAACTAGTCGATCACCTTTTCATCTTTGAAGGAGACGGAAAGATTAAGGATTTCAACGGGAAATACGTTGAATACCGCGATATTCAGAAAGAGGAAGAACGGGAGCAGAAACGGCAGGAACGCATTCTGGCTGAAAAACAAGCGGAAGCTGCCCCCAAGAAAGTGGTTACCGAAGGCGGCCTAAGCCAGGAGGAAAAGAAAGAATTAAAGCGTCTGGAAAAATCAATTGCTAGGCTCGAGGAAAAGAAAGAGGCCGTGACGATGCAATTCGATAACCCGAATCTCACCCCCGAGCAAATCAGTGAATATTCTAAAGAGTTAGCCTCCATTCGGCAAGAATTGGAGGACAAAGAGGAACGCTGGATGGAATTGGCCGACCTGGCTTAAAAACGCCTATTCAATTCTGCTTAAGACAGCCCGTTGGAGGACTACGATGGAATAACCACCCACCGGCGGAATCTCTTCACCTTCGTATTCACCACCGCCAGTAGTTACGATGGGTTCCAGAGAGCCGGAAATAATCTCCCAGTACAGGTTTTCACCACGCAACTCGGTAGTGGTTAGAAGTAGGTTACCCATAACCTCGAACCGCTCAAAGAGCTTATCTCCCAACAGGTAAGCATCGAGGATGATCCCGTTTTTTTCGTCCACCTGATAATGACCGAGACTAGTATCTACGGGCATAAGCTCATAATCACGTAATCCCTTTTCAATATCTTCACCATAAATGATTCCCCAAGAGTAGCGATTGGTGGAGTCGATTGGTAGGATGTGCAGCTGCATGGGGAGGGATTGAGCTAATCCCTTCGCATTGTAAATTTCCAGAGTACCGGCCCATTTTCCAGCCCAAGATTCCGGGAAGCCACCTTGAGCTGCTAAATTTGTATTTAGAAACAGGCAGAAGATTAGAAATAAACCACCAATGAAACGCAAATCTTTCATGAATCGACTTTTATTTTTCTTGTGTTACTTACCAGTGCTTACACTGCAAAGCCAAGATACCAATTACTTTCAGCAAGAAACCAATTACCAGATTGAAGTGAGTCTGGATGATGAAAAACATGAAATTAAAGGTACCGTACAACTGACCTACACCAACCACAGTCCGGAAACCTTAACCAGCATTTACTTTCATCTTTGGGCCAACGCGTATCAGTCTCCTGAAACGGCCTTTGGTAAACAGCAACTCCGCATTGGACAAACACGGTTTGAGTTTGCCGATCCGGAAGATCGGGGAGGCTATACGCAAATCGCCTTCCGTCAGAATGGATCAGAACTTACCTTCACCTACGACGAGGAACACCAAGATATTGTAGAAGTCCAGCTTGCCCAACCCCTCGCTCCAGAGGGTTCGGTAGAATTAGAGATTCCTTTTACTATTGATATTCCCAATTCCTACTCTCGATTTGGCCACGTTAAACAGTCTTACCAAATGACCCAGTGGTACCCGAAGCCCGCGGTTTACGATGCCAATGGCTGGCATACGATGCCTTACCTAGACCTTGGGGAGTTCTACTCCGAATTTGGTTCGTTCGATGTTCGCATCACCCTGCCAAAGAATTACGTAGTCGGAGCTAGCGGCACCCTACAAACTCCGGAAGAAGTCATTTTTTTACAAGAAAAAGTGGTGGAAACGGCCGCCTATTTTGAGAATGGGGGAGGAGAACGCGTCAGTCGTTCGGAAGCCCGCGAACAAGACGAAATACCACCTTCAAGTACTGAAATGAAGACCATTCGGTACACCGCCGATCAAGTCCACGATTTTGCCTGGTTTGCGGATAAACGGTTCAAGGTCCAGAAGTCGGAAGTGACCTTAGCCTCGGGGCGTACCATCGATACCTGGACCATGTTTACCCGGGCCGAGGATTGGCTTTGGAAAAACTCTATCGATTACGTAGATCGATCCGTAGAATGGTATTCGGAAAAAGTGGGCGAATACCCGTATCCGCAAGCGACTGCGGTGCAATCAGCACTCAGTGCCGGTGCTGGGATGGAGTATCCAATGATCACCGTGATTGGTTATTCGGGTAATGCCGAAAGCCTCGACATGGTCATCACCCACGAGGTAGGACACAATTGGTTCTATGGTATTCTGGGTACCAACGAGCGTGATTATGCCTGGATGGACGAAGGGCTGAATTCTTTTTACGAATCGTGGTATAACAAGAAATACTATGGGTCTTCAGGGCTGGAAGAAGCACCTCGATTCCTGAATCCCGATACTACCCTCACCTTAGATCAACTCATCTACTTATTTAGGGCTAATTCGGGCTTAGATCAAGCTCCGCAAACCAGCTCAAACAAGTTGAGTGTGATCAATTATCAGTTGGGGGCTTACACCAAACCATCCTTAGCCTTGCAGTATTTAAAAGGCTACCTGGGAGAAGAAGCTTTTCAGGAGGCTATGCAATCGTATTACGAGACCTGGAAGTTTAAGCATCCCCAGCCCGATGATTTCCGAGCTTCCTTAGAGGCATCCACCGGAAAATCGTTGGCTTGGTTTTTCGAAGGATTAATTTTAGGTACCAACCGCTTGGATTACGCGATCCAGAAAGCTACCGTAGACGGTAGTTCAGTCCGAGTCGTCTTGAAAAATCAGGGTGACCTCGCAGGGCCGGTGTTAGTGCAAACCCGTTCGGCCAGTGGTCTCTCGGAAGGACGCTGGGTGGAAGGTTTTGAAGGGACTGAAGAAGTGAAGATTCCACTGGAAGGTGGTACGGAAGTACTGATCGATGGAGACCGAGTGATGCTAGAAACAAATCGATCGAATAATCGAGCGGTCCTAGAAGGGAAAGCCAAACCGATCTTCTTTGGGCGGGCTACTGGGCTTCCTCCAGGGGAGCAAAGTAGTATTTATTGGTTGCCGATCTTCAATTGGAATAACTACGATAAAACCATGATCGGCGTGCTCTTGCACAATTATGGAATTATTGATGGACCCTTTCGATACGCATTGGCGCCTACGATCTCTACGGTTGATGGAGCACCAACGGGTTTTGGTTCTCTGCGGTATCGCTGGCTGACGGGAGGGGCTTTCCAAAAAGTTACCCTTGGGGCCACGGGACGAACCTTCCGAATGAACTATAACTTTGCCGAGAAGTTTCGGACTCGTTATTACCGAGTGAGTCCGTATCTAGAATTAGCCTTACGGAGTAAGCAAAATGATCGGTTTGATCATCGGATTACGTATCAGTATCACTTCCTCGGAGAACAGGTCGGGCAATTTGATGCCGAAGGCTTCCAAGGGGTAGAATGGACTAATTTTGATCTACATGAACTACGTTACGAGGGGGCGAATGCTTCTCCGGTGGATGCTTTTCAGTATGGATTAGAGCTAGAATTTCGAAATTACGAAGATGTCTTTGGCGACAGCCAATCTTATCTGCGCTTGGCCGCCGAGTGGCAACAGAACTTTACCTATATCCGAGGCCGCGATATTGAATTTCGGTTTTTCGCCGGTACCTTCCTATCTAATACGCAACGGGAAGCCGGTGGTACAGCTCCGGGAGCTTTTCAGCTGACCGGTCAAGGATTTGGAACGACCGATGACTATGCCTATCAGGATTACTTCCTGGGCCGAAACGATAATAGCCAGCTTTGGAGTCAGCAGGTAGCATTACGCGACGGAGGCTTTAAGAATAGCTTCTCACAACCGTTTACCAACGTCGCCGGGAACTCAAACGACCTGCTTCTATCTTTTAATGTCGCTATGGAATTACCCAAGAAGTTTACGCTAAAGCTCCCGATTGAGCCTTATTTTGATGTGGCCTATTCTAGCAATCGTCAGCCAAGCTTTACCGGTGATTTTATGGATCAACTATGGTGGAGTGGAGGACTATCCAT